>JALYYM010000099.1 GCA_030946565.1 Bacteroidota bacterium
GTAATACCAACCTCACCTTCCTGCACGTATTCGTACTGGGCATTAGCATTATAATGTAAACACAGGGCTATTATTAGAATGAAAGACAGTTTTTTCATAACAGGGTGCAAAATAGAAAACATTTATAAAGAACGAAGAAACGTTGTTTTAATTATTTGGGAAAGTTAAAACTTCAAAATTAAATTTATTACTGAAACCTTGGAAAGCCTCAATTTTCAGGCTATTTATTTTTTAATAAAATATTTTTTGTTTAATAAAAAAGCAAGATGACTGCTTATTTAAAAAGCCGTCTTACATGCTAATTCCTCTTATCCAATCCCCACGATAATTTGTTCCTGATCGTCTGTAAAAAATTATTTTCATTCAACCTTACCAGGTTAATATCAAAAGTTTCTTTGCGAATAGCCAGCAACACATCTTTTGTAACAATCTCCCTGCGGCTGTCAAGCGTGCATAAAAAACCATCCGTCCTTCCTTCCACTTCAAAAGAAATAATGGAGCTATCAGGTACAATCACTGGCCGGATATTCAGGTTGTGAGGTGCTACCGGTGTAATTACAAAGCTCGCAGATTCGGGAAAAACAACCGGGCCATTACAGCTTAAAGAATAGCCAGTAGATCCTGTAGGTGTGGCTACTATTAATCCATCAGCCCAATAGGTGTTCAAAAATTCACCATTGAGATAAGTGTGAATTTTTATCATCGGGGAGGTATCTTTTTTATGTATCGTAAATTCATTCAGCGCATAGCTCACGCCGTTAAATAGAGGCATATTGGCGTCAAGGTGAAGTACTGTTCTTTTATCTAACATGAAGGTCCGCTGCACCAAAGCTTTTACTGCTGTATGCAATTCATGCTTGCCAATACTCGCCAAAAAACCAAGCCGGCCATAATTAATCCCTAATACAGGAATTCCTTTATCACCTACAAAAGTTACTGCGTCGAGCAGTGTTCCGTCACCACCAAGGCTTATAATGAAATCTATATCTTCAAGATCGTCAGGGCTGTTGAAAGTGGAATATTTTTCCGTAATGTTAATCGAGGAATAAAACTGGTTGAAGAAATCCTGGTAAAAAACTGGCTCAATTTTATAGAGTAGCAGCTCGGCAAACAATAGTTTTAAGCCTTCCTGCAGCTCTGCCTCCAAACCACGGCTGTAAATAGCTATGCGCATAATGGTTTTTAATAAATAAGCACCTTGGAATTATTTAAATAAAATTCGAGGTGGAATACCATCTCAAAACGTTGAAAATGATAAAGCTTAATTATGTAAAAATAAACCCTTTTGCCCTAATTGGTTAAAACTGCACTGAACGCTTAATTTGAAATCGTATAGCGTTACAATGTCAATACCGAACCCCCCTGAATAAAGAAATATATTATTTAACCTGGTATCAAATTGCTGCTGAATATAGGCATATCCCATATCACCAAAGGCTTTTGCATAAATAGTAAAAGGTATCTTATTATAAGCATTTGACTTTAAAAAAGTAGGCACACTGAACCTTAGCAGTTCTTTTTTTACGTCAAATTTTGCCAGGGCACTTGCCACACCATCAATCACATAATATTCATCGCCACGTAAATAATCTTCGCCATAGCCAAGTGAACGCCGGTTAATATACGGCTGCTTAAAAGGAAGTTTTACTTCCCCTGAAAACCGTATGCTGGAATACCACTTATGCGGATATTTAAAATAAAAATTGTATCGCATCGAGAGGATAAGCCGGTTAATATCTTCATTGATTTGAAGCCCGCGCTTGTTTGCAATAAACGTTGCCGCGTAACCTCTCAGAGGATAAATAATATTATCAACATCTGTAAACTGCAGCTTGTACTCAAATTCCGGAAAGTTTTTAGTGGCAGACTTGCTGTTGAAAAAGCCCGGATTATACAATTGCGTGATGATGGAATCATCCACTTTTATATGATGAAAAGAGATTGAAAATGTTTCCTTTTTTTTAAGTCCCCTGCGTGAAATATAAGCGGCATTTATGTTCCATTCGTTTTTTACAAAATCATCGTTTTTAAAATAAATTATATTGTTTTTGCTATCAGTTTTAAAAGGGATTGATCTTGTTTGCGCAGAGGCTGCGCCAAAGCTAACACCTTCGCTCAGCGCAGGATTTGAGTAGGGAGCTTTATAATCAAATGAGATATTCCTGGTGAAACCATTTATTAGCGTGAAAGAAAATTGGTCCTTTCTGCCGCTCACATTAAGGTGATAAAACCTGAGGCCGTAGCTTACCCTGTCGAAATCTGCATCATATTTTTTTATCCATTCATTAAAAGACCTGTCGGCAATTTGAAATACCGGGATAGGAAAAATATACCACCGCTCTTTAACTTCTACCAATACATTGAACTCAGACGCATTAATAATAACCGGTGTAACTTTTACTTCTATAAACAAGGTAGTGTTGTAAACGAAGCTGCGTGATGCTTCGAGTAGGGCAGGTATTTGAGAGGCAAGTATTGAATCGCCTTGCTTCACTTTCATTTCTCTTAAAATAATGTAGGACTTTGTTTGCCGGTTACCAGAGATAATAATTTTTTTCAGATACAGTTTCGCTTCAGTAGTATCTGATTTTTGCGAAGCATATTTATTATGATCAAGTGCCTTGACAGGTAAACATGCCGTGGTAAGAAGAATAAAAATCGCTGCGCAAAAGATATAAACAGATACAGGCTTTGCCTTCGCTATACAAAAAACATTGCGTGGAGAAATAACAAAGCAATTTATGTGAGCTGAAGAAATCGTCGCCATTAAATATCCAAATAGTTCATCAGGTGGCGATAATTTGTATCAATATCATTTTCAAATATCTCTTCCCCGGCATACCAGGTAATATTGTAGTCATATCTTTCGAACGCTGCAATAAGTGTTGATACTTCTCTTTTATTCAGGTGTAGGGTCACCTGCAGTTGCTTTGTTTCCGGCTGGGTTGTTACATTCAGGTGCAATATAATAGCGCCGTCACTTTCTACAATCCTGTTTATTTCTGAAATATTAAAATTACTTCTTTCTATAAGCAATTCAATCACTGCGCCTGTTTCATTGGTGCCTGAAAACTCTCCAATAGCCGCCAGCAACGCCTGCGAAGCGATTGTACCGGCCAGGGTATTGTCTTCATTTATTACAGGGATAACATTTGTCTGGTAAAGGTTACTGATGTTTACCGCGTCTAAAAAATGTTTATTAGCATTAATGTAAGCCGGTATAAATTGATGCTGAAGAGAATTGATTTGGTTTTTTTTATTTTCTTCATCCAGCAGATCATCTTCGCTAATGAGCCCTAAAAATATTTCTTCGGATACTACCGGGAGATGGGTGATTTTAAAATCGCTCATAAGCTGCAACGCTTTTGCCACCGTATCAGAAAGGTGCAATTGAGGAATGATATTATTTGTAAGTTCGTAAGCTAACATGGCGGTGCATCAATTAAATGTTAGAAAATAGGGAATACTTCAAATAAGACCAAAAAAACTATAGAACTGTTGCAGCAGATACATTTAATTTTGAAAGGAAGCCGCTTAATATTTTATTAAACTCCTCTGGCACTTCCATCATTGGAGCATGCCCGCATTTATCGATAAAATGCAACTCGCTGTTAGGAATTAATTTATTGAATTCGCGTGCAACAAAGGGTGGCGTAATGGTATCGTTATTCCCCCAGATAAGGCAGGTAGGTTGTTTTATCTGGTTAAGTTCTTCACCGAGGTTGTTTCTTATAGCAGACTTGGCAAGCGCTATTATCTTAATTACTTTGATCCTGTTATTAGTTATTTCAAAACATTCGTTTACCAATTCTTCGGTGGCCATTGCCGGATCGTAAAAAGTAAGTTGTGTTTTTTTACGAATGTATTCTTTATCTCCCCGCTTTGGATAAGAGTCTCCCATTCCATTTTCGAACAGGCCGGAACTTCCCGTGAGTATAAGCGACTTAATTTTTTCCGGGTGTTTCAGCGTATAGATCAGGGCTACATGCCCGCCAAGAGAATTGCCCAGCAGGTGTATGTCTTTAAGATTTTTAAACTCAATAAAACGATGAACAAATTTTTGCAGGCCACCAACAGAGGTGTGCAAAAGATCAAGTTCAAAAAGCGGAAGCATTGGAACAATGACTGTGTTGGTTTTTCTAAATCGCTCAATAAGATGCTCAAAATTACTCAACGCGCCGAAAAGCCCATGCAGCAACAGGAGCGGTTTTCCGGCTCCGACTTCTAAAAATTTAAATTTGCCTTCCTGTTGAATCTGATATTCCATTTTTGGCCCCTGGCTTTTAATGTTCTATGTGCAGCTAATTAATGCTAAAATAAATATTTCTATTCAAAAAACTGGCTAAATAATATTTGATCTCCATTTATTCATGCATGTTTTTCAGCAATATTTTCAAAAAAACTTTGTAGCTGCGCAAACATGTCTCTAAAAAGAGGAATGATGTTTCCTAAATTATCAATCACTTTTGGCCCCCACGGTGCAATGTAATTATAAGTCTTTGATTCTAAAATTACTTGCGCTTTTAGTAACAACATTTTCTCAGCAAAAAATAATAGTATGCTAAATATGATGGTGTACAAGATTATATAAAGAATAATTCCAAGTAACCTATCGAGCCAGCCAAGCATTGCTAAATCAAATGTCTTTTTTATAAGCTTTGCACCCAGGTTTACTAATAATACCACAATAATAAATACAAGGAAAAAAGATAAGGCCGGCAGCCACTTAGTTGCTGTCAATATATTTTGCTCCAGATACTTTGCTACAATTGCTGATAACTTTAGCGCAGCGGCGAGACCAATAATAAATGCCAGCAACGAGAATATGCCAATGATAAATCCCTTTCGTATGCCTTTGAATATGGCAACAAGCATCGTAAGGAA
>JALYYM010000727.1 GCA_030946565.1 Bacteroidota bacterium
TTTTATCCTGACTGCATTTGGAAAATTAATACCACGGAAAAGATATTATACCTGACTTTTGATGATGGCCCTCATCCAGAGATCACACCCTATGTATTGGGCGAGCTAAATAAACACGATGCCTTAGCAACTTTTTTCTGTATCGGTAACAATGTAAAAAAGTATCCGGAAGAATATCAACATATAATAAACGAGGGGCACAGGATTGCAAACCACACCTTTGATCACCTGAGCGGCTGGAAGACAGCGGATAATATTTACTTAGAAAATATTTCGAAAGCGGCAGCCCTTATAGATTCAAAACTTTTTCGGCCCCCTTATGGAAGAATTACAAAATTCCAGCTTGAAGCGTTGAAAGGAGATAAGTTTAATTTGACAACAGTAATGTGGACTGTACTAAGTGGTGACTTTGATGAGAAGCTTTCGGAAGAAAATTGTTACCTCAATGTGATCAATAATTCCAAACCGGGATCTATTGTCGTTTTTCATGATAGCCTGAAAGCCTTTGCCAGGCTTAAATATGTGCTTCCCCGGATACTGAAATATTTTTCATCGTCAGGCTATCGGTTTAAAACGATCGAACTATAATAAAAAAAATTGGGCCGGGGTAGATACCCAGGCCCGTTTTTAATCCGTACCCTATGAAAACTGTCGTGAAGTTAACAAATAGTTTTTAACAAATCAACAACAATTTTTTAATAGAGGATTATATTTTTAACGAAAGGATTAATAGCGTATTACGCTTTATACATCTTATAATTTATCTCGCCAATATTATCATAAACTATCATACGAACCTTCATCTTTATATATAGAATAGAGGAGATTTCTGAATACAGGTTGCTACTATGCCGGACTTTATGTATTAGCCGCAAAAAACTAATGAAACTAAGCATGAACTGATAAAATGAAATTACTGCCAAATGAACAATTGCAGAAAATGAATGGCGGAATAATTCTAAATTTTTTTGATGCGCTAATTCAAATAATTTTCCAGCAGCATTTTCCATTCAATGTAGAGAGAATTATATAACGAGGTATTGGTCGGCTCTATTTTTTTTAAAGGTTTAAATTGGCTAAACGCTTCATCCGCATTTTTATAAATACCTGCGCCAATACCCGCGCCCAATGCAGCACCCACGCTTCCATCGTTTTTATACAGCTCAACGGTAACACCGGTGGCATTTACAAAAGATTCTATAAATACATCGCTTAAAAACAAATTGGCTTTGCCGGCTCTTACTATTGCAGGATGTAATCCATTTTCCCGCATGATATCCAACCCATAGCGGAAAGCAAACGCAATACCTTCCTGCACGGCACGAAAAATGTGCGCCTTGGTATGTTTATTTAAATCAATATTATTTATGTGCGCATCTATAATTTTATTTTCAAGCATGCGTTCGGCGCCGTTACCAAATGGTAATACAAACAATCCATTGCTACCGGGATTAACTGTTGCAGATTGTTTGTCCATTTCTTTATAAGTCAGCCCATCGCCGCACATTTTTTTTATCCAGCTATTCATAATACCTGTGCCGTTAATACAAAGCAAAACGCCTAAGCGTCTATCCATATCCGTATGATTAACATGCGCAAAGGCATTTACCCTCGAATATTTATCACCGAATAACTGATCGGTCACGGCATAGATTACACCGGAAGTACCAGCCGTGGCGGCCACTTCACCAGGCTTCAACACGTTTAGAGATAAAGCATTATTGAGCTGATCACCTGCTTTGTATGTAACAGGAATACCTTCCCTTAGAGAAAGTTGTTGTGCAACTTCTGATAACAATTTACCATGAGAAGAAAACAGGGATTGAACTTTTGGAATGAGAGTATCCTCGAAATCAAAATAGCTCATGACATCTTTTGAAATTTCATTCTTTTTAAAATCAAATAAAATTCCTTCTGACAAGGCTGAAACTGTCGTCGTGATTTCACCCGTAAGTTTCATTGCAATGTAATCACCGGGTAACATGATCTTGTCAATTTTTGTGAATATCTCAGGTTCGTTATTTTTTACCCATCCTAATTTGGACGCGGTAAAATTGCCAGGAGAATTTAAAAGGCAGGAAGAGCAGGTTTCTTCACCAATTTTATTATAAGCGCTTTCTCCGGTTTCTACAGCACGGCTGTCGCACCAGATGATGCTATCTCTTAAAACATTTTGGTCTTTATCAACTACCACCAACCCGTGCATCTGGTAAGAAATACCAATGGCAGAAATATCTTTTAAATCAAATTTATTCTTATTATCTAAACTTCGTATAGCCGCAACCGTTTGCTCCCACCACATTTCGGGAGATTGCTCTGCCCAGCCGGGCTGTAAAGATGTGATGGCATTTTCTGTTTCGGGGTATTGTGCCGAGGCTATAGACTTTTGTGTTGCCGCGTCTACTACAGAAACTTTTATGAAAGAAGTACCGATGTCAATTCCTAGTAATAGCATTGTTGATTTTAATGATTAAACGATAAAATTATTTCACAGTAAGCATAGCGATTGCTGATTTTGCCGCCCCAGTTCTTCACTTCTTTTAGAAGGTAATGAACCTGCAATGCTTAATTTGATATCGCCCGGAAATACAGATTGTCTGTTTAAATAATGATCAGATAAAACGGTTAATGATATTTTCAAAATATTCCTGCTTGCCGCTTCTTACTTCAGGCTCACCGTTTTCTATTGCAAAACCTTCGAGGTCTTCGAGCGATAATTTTCCTTCCTCAAATTCTTTCCC
>JALYYM010000739.1 GCA_030946565.1 Bacteroidota bacterium
GGCAATTTCAAATCGTAGGATGCGCCGTTGGCAAGCATATTATCAAACCCAGGATTGTACCTGTTGAAATCTCTAAGATCCATTTCCAGGTTTTTAGCAATTATAGCTGCTTTGTACCTGCCTGATACAGTTAGTTCGCCTGATGTTGAATCTTCTTCTGCAGTAATATCGGGACTAAGTAAAGAACTGCCTTCTTTTAGATTAGAGTAATCAAAATTTGTTCCTGCTAAATTATTACCGGCGTTGCCAGTTTCCATAATATAATGCGTTGCAATAAATTTCTTGACATGGTTGCGGGATTCTTCAGGCAGATAGTATTGGAGATCCCAGAAATTACGGCTGCCACTTTTGCTTATCGCACTGTAAACGCGACCTGGGCCACCATTATAAGCAGCAATTACAAGGAGCCAGTCTTTCAGGTCCTTATAAAGAGTTAGAAGATATTTTGCGGCTGCATTGGTACTTTTAAAATAATCAGTTCTGTCATCAACATATTGATTCACTTGCAGGCCATAATCTTTGGCTGTATAACTCATAAACTGCCACGGGCCACGTGCTCCCGCAATTGAAAGTGCATTTGATTTAAGGTCGCTCTCTATAACCGCCAGGTATTTTAATTCTTTCGGAAGTCCGTACTGAGAAAGAATGCCATCAATAAAATTGAAGTAGGATGTAGAAGTTGCCTTCAGGTGCTGCAGGAATTTTCCGTGAGCCTTTAGATAATCCTGCATATAACTTTCAGCATAAGGGTTTACCTGTGCTGAATAAGGAACAGTGGGATTGTAAGTATAGTTTTTAAATAAATTTTTGAATCCATATTTTGTAACCTGTGATACATACTCAACTTTTTCCTTCTTCGGCGGAGCGGTAGATTTTATTACTTCTTCAATCTCCGGATCAGCAATAGTATCATTTTGAATGATTGAGGTATCAGCATTTTTTTGTTGCTGATTAAAGCTAAATACAGGAGATGCTTTGAATAATACAGTCAATGCAAGGACACAAAAAAATAATACTTTTAAGAAACTTACCTTCATTATCCTAATATTGTTTGTAGCTGCTCAATAGCATGTCCGAAATATTAAGTAAAGTTACTTCATCGAATTTATTAGTAATCACCTGAACGCCGAACGGTAAACCATTAGAATGCATGAACAGCGGAAGCGAAATCGCCGGTGTGCCGGTAAGATTTGCATAAACGGTATATATATCCGCCAAATACACTGCCACAGGGTCTTTCGCCATATTGCCGGCGTCAAGTGCTGTCCCGGGAACTGTCGGCATTAATACAGCATCATACTTGTTAAAGTTGCTTTCTGTTTCCTGCACAAGCAATTGCCTTACCTGTTGCGCTTTAGTAAAATAAGCATCGTAATATCCTTCGCTTAACACAAAAGTCCCCAGCATTATACGCCGCTTAACTTCTTTTCCAAAACCTTTGCTTCGTGTTTTTTTATAAAAATCCGCCAGATCCTGCGCATCATTTTCATACCGGTAACCATATCGTACGCCATCATACCGGGAAAGGTTACTCGAAGCTTCTGCCGTAGTAAGTACGTAATAGGCAGGAACGATAAAATCTATGAGGTTAAAATCTATTTCTTCTACAATATGCCCGTCTTGTTTTAGTTTTTCTGCCAGGCCATATATATTTTTTCTTATTTCAGGATCAAGGCTTTTATGTTCAAGTGCATTTTTTAAAATGGCGACTTTATAAGTGGCAGGTGTATTTGAAATAGGGAAGTTTTGCGAATCTTCCTGCTTCGCAGTACTGTCATAGTTATCTTTTCCATTAATAATTTCCAAAACTTTTGCCGCGTCTTTTACATTGTTTGAAAAGATTCCTATCTGGTCAAATGAGGAGGCATAAGCGATTAATCCATTTCTTGAAATTCTTCCGTAAGATGGCTTGAGCCCGGTGATACCACAGAAGTCTGCAGGTTGGCGTACTGATCCTCCTGTGTCGCTCCCAAGGCTTACCATGCACATACCGGCCTGCACCGCAACGGCTGATCCGCCGGATGAGCCTCCCGGCACCTTATCTTCGTCTAGCGCATTTCGTACTCTCCCATACACAGAATTTTCATTGGTACTGCCCATGGCAAACTCATCACAATTGCAATTACCTATAATGATAGCATCTTCTGAAAGAAGTTTTTCTACTGCGGTAGAGTTATAGATAGAAGTAAAATTTTGCAAAATTCCGGAGGCTGCTGTAGTAATGTGTCCCTTATAACAAATAACATCTTTAATCGCTATAATTACTCCGTGCAATTTGCCACATACGTCACCTTCTTTTCTCTTGCGGTCAAGGTATACTGCACGTGAAATGCATTCGTCTTCAAACACATGTACAAAGGCATTTAAATGTTTCTTCTCAATAATTTTTTTCAAATAGTAAGCGACGGCTTCACTACATGAAGTTTCCCCTGAAGAGAGAGCCTTACTGTAGCCCTCAATAGTGTTGAAAGAAAACACGGTTGTCTTATTTAAAAAATGGCCAAGATATGAGATTCTTAAAGAAGCACATACCTCAGCCAAAGGAACGATGAAATAATTTTTTACTTAGGAAGTTCAGTTTCTCTAACTACCTCGCTTGTTTTGGGAACTGAGCTGTCTTTTTCACGCATGCCCGCGTCAATTTCATTCTTCACATTTTCTTTAGCATCATTGAATTCTCTCACACCTCTTCCAATTCCTCTCATAAGGTCAGGTATTTTTTTACCTCCAAAAAATAAAAGTACCACCAGAAGGATTAAAATCCATTCGGATCCTCCGGGCATGGATAAAA
>JALYYM010000744.1 GCA_030946565.1 Bacteroidota bacterium
CTTACCGTAAAATGGGATGCGGAGGATAAATTAACGGTATATGAAAAAACGCAATCACTGTTTGGCACCCAGGGAAGTATTGCGAGAGTATTTGATATACCTCCGCAAAATGTGCATGTGATTACAAAATTTGTTGGAGGCGCCTTTGGCAGTGCAGGCAGCACATGGCCGCATTCAATTGCAGCTATAATAGCAGCAAAACAAATTGGCAGGCCGCTTAAACTTTCATTGACAAGAGACCAGATGTTCACTATGGTTGGATATCGTCCCAAAGCAATACAAAAAATAGGCATGGGTGCTTCAAAAGACGGAAAGCTTTTTGGTATTACGCACGAGGCAAATGCCAATACATCTAACTATGGTGAGTTTAGGGAAGGTATTGTACACAGCACACGTTCATTTTATGCCTGCCCTAATGTAACTACCCGCTACAAACTTTATCCGCTCGACCTAAGTCTGCCTACTTATATGCGTGGGCCGGGAGAAACAACGGGCATGTATGCCCTTGAATGTGCAATGGATGAAATGGCATACGCATTAAATATTGATCCGCTGGAATTTCGTTTGCTTAATTATGCAGAAACAGATCCTGAGCGTAACCTTCCATATTCCAGTAAATTTTTAAAAGAGGCTTATCAAATGGGTGCTGCGGCCATTGGCTGGAAAAATCGTAATCCGCAAATAGCATCAATGAAAGAAGGCGAATGGCAGGTAGGTTATGGAATGGGATCAGGTATTTTTGGCTCAGGCAGAGGAGCTGCAAAGGTGCTCGTAAAATTTTTAGATGATGGTAGTTTGATATTGCAATCTGGTGTAACAGATATGGGACCGGGCACGACTACATCCATGACTAAACTTGCTTCAGAAACTTTTGGTATTCCTGCAAATAAAATAAAATTTGAAATTGGAGATTCTGACCTGCCACCCGGGCCGGGTCAATACGGTTCGCAAACCACATCTGCATTGGGTTCCGCTGTAAGCGATGCATCTATTAGCTGGAAAAAGAAATTAGTAGACATGGCAAAACAAATTTCTTTCTTCCATACAGAAAAAATTCATGAAGCCGACCTCAAAGATTTTCTTTTTGAAAATGGACATATAATCCTTTCCCAGGAGCCTGATAAAAAATTAAGTTATGTTGATGTACTAAAATATGCAGGAGTGCCAAAATTAGAATTGTTGGAAGATTCGCAAAGGGTTACCCAGGATAAATTTATAACCTATGCTTACGCTGTGCATTTTGTGAAGGCGCTTGTACACCCCGCTACCGGAGTAGTAAAGCTAAGTAAGATTGTTGCTGTTGTTGACGGCGGAAAAATTATTAGTGAAAATACAGCAAGAAGCCAGGTGATTGGAGGAGTAGTTAGTGGTATCGGCATGGCATTAACAGAGGAAGGTGTTGTTGATCATCGCTATGGAAGATGGGTGAATAATAATTTCGCAGATTATCATGTACCTGTAAATAAAGATGTTCCGCATATTGAGGCGTTGTTTGTAAACAAGCCAGACCCAATAGTAAACCCAATTGGTTCAAAGGGAATCGGCGAAGTGACAATGGTTGGTTTCTCTTCAGCAGTAGCCAATGCAGTGTTTCACGCCACAGGAAAAAGAATTAGAGAGTTACCGATTACGCCTGACAAATTAATTTGACTTAGACTTCACAACTGGCGCACTATAATTATTGTATGAAAAAACATTTTCTTAAAAATCCCCCGGGTGGTCTCGACAGAGTTGATGGCAAAGCAAAAGTAACCGGGGCAGCCACCTATGCTGCCGAATATGATTTTCCTAATCTTGCTTATGGCGTGCTTGCATGTAGTACGATTGCAAAAGGAAGCATTACTTCGATGGATATCAAAAAAGCGGAACAGGCTCCGGGCGTACTTGCTGTGATCACTCACCTCAACTTTGAAGCGCCACCGGGCTACAAGCCGGCAAAGGATGATAAATCTTCTTCTCAAAAAGATTATAAAGTTTTTGCGGATAACATCATTCGGTTTAACGGGCAGCCGATAGCGTTAGTAATTGCTGATACATTTGAAAGAGCCACTTATGCGGCTTCGCTTGTAAAGGCTGAATACAAAAAAGAAACGCCGCATACTGATATTAATGAAGCAATAAAAAACGGCACGCCGGTAGATGGTGGCGATGATTCTAAAACCTATGTGCGTGGTAAAGCAGATGCCTATAAAAATGCGCCGGTTAAAATTGAAGCTGAATATTCGACACCGCTTGAAGTGCACAATCCGATGGAAATGCATGCCGTGACAGTTGTGTGGGAAGGAGATAAGGTAACCATTTATGATAAGACGCAGTCCCTGCTGGATGCTCAGAAAAACATCATGGACTTATATGACCTGCCAAAAGAAAATGTTCATATTATCTGCAAATATCTTGGCGGGGCTTTTGGTTCTGCCTTTAACTTTTGGCCGCATACTGCAGCAGCCGTTATCGGTGGAAAAAAAATTGGTAAGCCAATTAAACTTATGCTGAATCGCGACCAGATGTTTACCCTGGTAGGCTATAGGCCTGAGGCCGTACAGAAGAGTGGCATCGGAGC
>JALYYM010000011.1 GCA_030946565.1 Bacteroidota bacterium
TCGAGGGCCTATAGTTATAGAAAAATCCGTTTGAAAAAATATCCCGTAATAGGCTATCTCACCGTTATAATTTTCCAGGGCGCTGTTACATTTTTTTTGGTATATCACGGAAGCAACCAGCAACACACTATTCACGTTCCGGTAATTGCCATGGTTGCATCAAGTTTATTGATAGGAGGCTTTTACCCGCTCACGCAAATTTACCAGCACGAAGAAGATGTAAAAGATGGGGTATATACTATCAGTTATAAGTTAGGATATAAAGGCACTTTCATTTTTACGGGTATTATTTATGCATTTGCATTTTGCATGCTGGGTGTACAATTTTTTTTAAATCTTGAATGGACGAGGTTCTTCATTTTACAAACCTTTATGCTCCCGGTACTCGTATATTTTTTTATATGGTTCGGTAAAGTTCTTAAAAATAAAAAAGAAGCTAACTTTAAGAACACAATGCGCATGAATTTGTTAGCATCTGTATGCACTAACCTTGGTTTTATCACTCTTTTAATATTACA
This sequence comes from Bacteroidota bacterium, assembly GCA_030946565.1. The sequence goes on from JALYYM010000011.1 coordinate 519, forward strand.
CCTGTTTGAGTAAAATTATTTCTATATCAACATCGGTGCCTGCATACAGGCACAAGCAGCAAGACATACTTTCGTTTATGCAGCGTGTATATGCCATGAACGAAGTAGATAAACGCAAGCTTAAATTTTTATATCATCAAAGCGCCATAGACGAAAGATATTCTGTAGTGCCCGACTACAGCCTCAATGCAGATGAATGGCAATTTTATCCTGCTACAGAAAATCTGGATCCGTTCCCAAGCCTGGAGCATAGAATGAAATGGTACAACAAAACGGCTGCTCCACTCTCTGTAAAAGCGATTGAAAAATGTATTGAGGACAAAATTTCAAAAGAAGAAATTACGCATCTTATTACCGTAAGCTGCACTGGCATGAGCGCTCCTGGCCTTGACTTGCAGATAATGGAAGAAATGAATTTGTCACCTACTACCTATCGCACTTCTATAAATTTTATGGGCTGTTATGCTGCTATACATGGCTTGAAGATGGCTGATGCAATTTGTAATAGTGATAAGGCAGCCAAAGTATTAATCGTATGTACAGAACTTTGCACACTTCATTTTCAAAGAGAAAACACTATAGATAATATTGCATCCAGCTTGCTCTTTGGAGATGGGTGCGCCGCCGTATTAATTGCCGGTGATAACGATAAAACAAGTGGGCTCCGCATAAAAAATTTTTACAGCGAGGTCGCCTTCAAGGGGAAGAAAGATATGAGCTGGGAACTTTCTTCTTCCGGCTTTTTAATGACACTTTCAGGATATGTTCCGGATCTTATAGAGCAGGATTTTAATAAACTTTTAAACAATGCATTGGTAAATGCGGGGATTGATAAAAATGCAATTTCGCATTGGTGCATACATCCCGGCGGTAAAAGAATTCTTACTTCAATAGAAAAAAGTATAGATATTTCTTCTGAAAATTTGCGGGAATCTTACAACGTTTTAAGAAACTATGGCAACATGTCTTCGCCGACAATATTATTTGTGTTGAAAGAGATTATGGATGCGTTAGAAATTAAAAATCACAAATCAAAAAAGAAAAATGAAAAGAAGTCTAATATTTTTGGGGCTGCATTCGGTCCCGGACTTACTATGGAAACATTCATTTTAGCAAATGATTGATTATACCCGGCGCTCAAATAAAAAGGAGCTTCTTGATAGAAATGATATTCCATTCCAGGATATTGTTAAGAACATGCAGGAGCTTGATTTCATTAATAAATATCTCGGTGGCCACTTCATCACACTTAGCGGATTCAAAAAATTATTGGGTAAGAAAAAAGAAATCTCAGTGTGTGAAATAGGCTGTGGAGGCGGTGACAACCTTAAGGCAATTTACAATTTTTGTAAGAAGAAAAATATTAAGGCAAGCTTTCACGGAATAGATATTAATCCTGATTGCATTGCTTTTGCAAAAAAAAATTCGTTCGATGAAAAAATAAATTTTACGGTTTCTGATTATCGGGATGTTGCCTTCAATAATAACGGACCAGGTATTATTTTTTCTTCTCTTTTTTGCCATCACTTTACTGATGACGAGCTTATTGAAATGTTGCAATGGATGCAACAAAATGCAATGACTGGATTTTTTATTAATGATTTACAAAGGCATCCGCTTGCGTACAATTTTATAAAATATGCAACCAGGCTTTTTTCAAAATCATACCTTGTAAAAAATGATGCGCCCTTATCGGTACTCAGGGGATTTCATAAAAGTGAATGGAAAAATATTTTTGAGAAAGTGGGTATTGATGATTATTCTATTAGGTGGAAATGGGCGTTTAGGTATTTGATAGTAAGACCACAATCCCACCCCTAGCTCCTAAGGGGGAACAATCCCATAAAATGTAAAGAATTGATGGAAACAAGACTAAATACTGAGAGTAAAACAACAACAATAACTTTTGATGCGGCCATTATCGGTGGAGGATTGGCGGGCCTTTCGCTTTCGATTTTGCTTTCCAGGGCCGGGCATAAAGTCATTTTATTTGAAAAAGAAAAATATCCGTTTCATCGTGTATGCGGCGAATACATAAGCCTGGAGAGTTGGAACTTCATCAATAAACTTGGCCTCGGTCTTCATCAACTTAATTTGCCTATTATTAAGAAGCTGGTTGTGTCTTCTCCCAATGGAGATTTTATACAAAGCAAACTTGATTTGGGTGGTTTTGGAATAAGCCGTTTTTTTATTGATAACGAGCTGAAGAAAATTGCTTTAGAAAATGGCGTGACGTTACTTGAAGAAACAAAAGTGAATGAAGTAATTTTTAAGAACGAAGCGTTTACAATTTTATATAACGGCGGAGAAATAAATTGCAAAGTGGCCATTGCCAGCTATGGCAAGAGAAGCAACCTCGATGTAAAATGGGCAAGAGAATTTATTAAACAAAAACCGGGAAAGCTGAACAATTATATCGGGGTAAAGTATCATATAAAAACTGCGTACCCTGATGACACCATTGCACTGCATAATTTTAAAGATGGCTATTGCGGATTATCAAAAGTAGAGAATGATGAATATTGCCTTTGTTATCTCACCACCGCTCAAAATCTTAAAGAGAATAACAACTCCATAAAAGAAATGGAAAGAAATGTTTTGTATAAAAATCCATTTCTTAAAACAATATTTACGGGTTCTGAATTTATTTTTAAAGAGCCTGTTGCTATTTCACAAATAAGCTTTGAGAAAAAAACAGCAATTGAAAATCATGTGCTGATGACAGGAGACTCCGCAGGCATGATAACCCCATTGTGTGGAAATGGAATGAGCATGGCGTTTCATTCTGCTAAAATTGCTTTTGAAGCAATACAATCTTTTTTAGCTAAAAATATTTCAAGAGAGAAAATGGAGATTAAATATGGTACCGAGTGGGGAAAGCATTTTGCAGGAAGGTTGAAAGCAGGGAGAACAATTCAAATGTTGTTTGGAAAAGAAAAGGCGACTAATTTTTTTATAAGTGCCATTAAACATTTTCCATTTATAATTAATAGAATCATAAAGTCAACACACGGAAAAGAGTTTTAGTAATTTTGCGCAAGCATGCATAAGCAGCCAATTATATTATTTGATGGTGTTTGTAATCTTTGCAACAGTGCAGTGAACTTTGTAATAAAAAGAGACAGAATAGATGTGATTCGGTTTGCGCCCTTGCAATCAGAAACCGCACATCAACTGTTGGCTGATTTCAATATTCCAGTTACCGTAATGAAGTCATTCATACTTATAGAAAATGGGAAAGCTTACATGCAATCAACCGCGGCATTGAAAGTTTGCAAACATTTAAAAGGTTTGTGGCCGTTGCTATACGGGCTTATTATTGTTCCTTCTTTTATAAGGGATGGCGTGTATAAATGGATTGCTAAAAACCGTTACAAATGGTTTGGCAAAAAAAATGAATGTATGATACCGACGGCTGAATTACAGTCCAAATTTTTAAATGAAATATCTTATGTCAAATAAAAAAACATTGGTGTTGGGGGCTTCGGCTAACCCTTCCCGTTATAGTAACCTTGCGGTGCATAGCCTTATTTCAAAAGGGCATGATGTAGTTGCCATAGGACGCAGGCTGGGAACTATAGGCAACGTCCCAATTACTACAGAAAAATTGGAAACTACCGGCCTTGATACAGTAACATTATATCTTAATGCTGCAAATCAGAAAGCTTATTACGACTATATTATTGCTCAAAAGCCAAAACGTATAATCTTTAATCCCGGTGCCGAAAATGATGAACTGGCTAGCCTCGCAAACAAAGCTGGTATTCTTACGCAAGAGGCATGTACGTTGGTTTTACTAAGTACCGGCCAGTATTAATACTCGTCAATTAGGTACTTCCTCGCATCTTTTCATTTATAGGAGTTTTTTTTCAGATTCAGTATAATTTTTTTGCTGGTGTGTCGTTTCATTGTTATCCAAGTACACTGAAAATAAAATTCCTTACCATGAAAATCTTTACTAAAGCATTATTGCTGTGCACAATTGTTTGTTACGCTTTTACTTCAAATGCACAAATTCTTTCCTCTAACAAAACTTCTTTATTTGCAGGTGTTGCCCCATCATTTAAGGCTGCCATATCCGAGTTGGACAAAGCATTTCTTGCAAAGGAAGGAAGTGTAATTCAACTTCAATTTTCTAACAACTTTGTTTTTAGCGGAACGATAATGTCCTCCGTGCAACGCTATGGAAAGCTGTCAAGTATTATTGTAAAATCCCCATCATTACAAAACACATTATTATCACTTTCCAAAAGAACTAACGAGGATAATACAATTACTTATGTCGGCCGCATACTTAATGGCTCGTATGCCGACGGATATGAATTGAATAAAAATACTGATGGAACTTACACCTTTAATAAGGTAAAATCCGAAGACCTTTTACAGGACTATTGATACGATCTCCTTACCGCAACTAACACAACGGAACCCTAAAATCCAACCCAATGAAAAAATTATTTACATTTATTTTCCTGCCCTTAATGTTTCTTTCATTTATTGCAAATAGCACTCCTATGTTAAGTAGTTTGCCATCTGCAAAAGCAACAATCTTTCTTGATTTTGATGGGCAGCTTGTTTATGCATCATCATGGAATGGCGGCCAGCCTTTAATTTGTGCGCCATCTCAAATGACTGATGTGCAAATCACAGAAATTTTTAATCGCGTTTCAGAAGATTACAGGCCCTTCGATATAAATATTACTACTGATTCTACTGTGTTTTTAGCAGCGCCTCTTGTACAACGAATGAGAATCATTGTTACTTCTACAAGCAATTGGTATCCTGGTGTAGGTGGTGTTTCTTATACAGGTTCATTTCGGTGGGGTGACGATACTCCGGGTTTTGTTTTTACTGATAAGCTGGGCTTTAGCCCAAAGCTTGTAGCAGAATGTTGCAGCCACGAAAGTGGCCACACGCTTGGCCTTTCGCACCAATCAAAATACAGTGGCACATGTACATTGGTTGCAACTTATAATGCCGGGCAAGGCTCAGGAGAAACAGGATGGGCGCCGGTGATGGGAAATAGTTATTATAAAAATTTCTCAGGATGGAATAACGGCCCCACCCCGAGCGGATGTACTGCCGCCCAGGATAACCTGTCTATCATTACTTCTACATACAATGGATTCACTTACAGGGTAGATGATCACAGCGATAATCCAAATGTAAATCCTACTCCATTGATGCTGAATAACAATGCTTTCTCCAACTCAGGTATTATAGCTACGAATACTGATAAGGACGTTTTTAAAATTGATGTTACAAAAAATTCAGCGTTACACCTGGATGTAGTTCCATATTCTGTAGGGCCAAATAACGATGGTGCAGACCTTGATGTGATGGTTACCATATTGGACTCGTCCATGCAGGTGGTAAGTGTATATGATCAGCCCTTCTCATTGAATGTGGTTGTAGATACATCTTTAAGCGCAGGTAATTATTATGTAGTAGTGGAAGGTGCAGGAAACGCAAATATTTCCAATTATGGAAGCCTCGGCTCTTACTCAATTTCCGGCACAACTACACCGCTAACTATTACGCCTATACGCCAGGTTTTACTTAGTGGCAAAGTGGATAGAAATATGCACAACCTGGCTTGGAATGTAATCGCTGATGAGCCTGTAAATAATTTAATGCTGGAAAGTTCTGCTGATGGTACAATTTTTACATCCGTATCAACGTTTTCTTCGAACTCAAAAGGATATGAGTATTCACCAAACGACAATGGAAATATTTTTTACAGGCTTAAAGTAAATTCTATCACAGGTCAAATTGCATATTCTAATATTGTTTCCTTGAAATCAACTGGTAATGAAGTTAAAAAGTTTACAGTTACCACGCAGGTTCATGATAACATTACCATAAGTGCAACAGAAAAGTTCCACTACAAATTAACAGATATAAGTGGCCGCATCATTACTGCCGGCAAAGGACAGGCCGGCATCAATACCATTAACATAAACAACCACCCTGGCGGGATTTATTTCATACAGATAATAAGCAATAATCAAAGAACCACAGAACGAATTGTAAGATTGTAAGGTAGATTCATGTGTAAGTTAAGGGTCAGCGTTAGGGGCTGGCCCTTTTTTTTATATAATCCTCCCCTTAGTCTACTGTCAAGAAAAGTTTAAGTAATAATTATTTAATAAAACCGCGTGGCCTATCTATTCATAATTTCGGTAATTTTAAAAAACCTTAATTTATGTTGTGGAGAAAATTTAACGGAGACGCGATTGACCTTCCCATTAAAAGCGCAGTTGAAAATGCCATTCAAAAAGAAACTGCTGCCGGCTTCAAATTAAAAGTTTGTATAGGTACCGACAGCCAGGTAAAAGGCAGTGATACCGAATTTGCTACCGTAATTGTGTTTTTGCGTGAAGGCCATGGTGGCTTTATGTTTATTCACAACGACAAAACAAAACATCAATACAGCATTAAAGAAAGAATGCTGGTAGAAGTGGCAAAAAGTATTGAGATCGCTTATGAACTATGCGACCTCTTTACCTTGTATGATGTGGATATGGAAGTGCATGCCGATATTAATACCAATCCGCATTTTAAGAGTAATGAAGCTTTGCGTGAAGCCATGGGTTATATACTGGGAATGGGCTTTGCCTTTAAAGCCAAGCCAGAAGCCTTTGCCAGCAGCAGTTGTGCGAACAAGATGGTGAATTAAAAATTTTATTTAAAGAAAAAAATAAAATAATATGACAGTATTAATATTCATGTTAGCCGCAGTCATGGGAACTTTTTTTCTTAAAAGATATCCCGGCATGAGGCATAGAGAAACAAAAACAGAACTCCTTATTTTTTTCTGCATATTTCTTGGGATACTAACCGTATTCGCCATTGATTTAATAAGCCACTTCACACTATACCGGCTTTTGATGATTATATTAATTTCGTTGCTAAGCTTTGCTGATTATCGTAGAAGTTTCAGAAAAATTGCAGCTCAGTAATCCTGATTCAAATCTCTTTCAAAGTAATCTTTGTTCATTTCTCCTACCAGGAGTAATATTTTTTCTTTCCCTGTTTTCTTTATAGAGCTTGTTACGAAATGCTGGGGTAAAAATTGTTGTGTTTCGCGGAGCTTTTCCAGGAATGCTTTTATATTTTTATTTACCACTCTTTGATTTTCTTTATCAGATTTGGTAAAGACAAGCGTGATGGGAGTTTCCCATAAGGCAAGTTTTTGAATAAATTCTATATCTATTTTCTGCGGAGAATGTCGGGAATCTATTAGCACAAAAATGTTGACAAGGTTTTCTCTTTTACGAAGATAATTTTCAATCATTTGCTCCCATCTTCGCCTGCTGCTCTGTGATATTTTTGCAAAACCGTAGCCGGGCAGATCTACCAGGTACCATTTGGTTTCTTTATACTCGCCGGGCACACGCACACTTGTTATTTCAAAGTGATTAATCATTTGCGTTTTGCCGGGTGAGTTAGATGTCTTGGCAAGTTTATCATTGTTGCAAAGCATATTTATCAAAGAAGATTTACCCACATTACTTCGGCCAATGAAGGCATACTCGGGCTTATCCGGCGCAGGGCATTTCTCGAAAGACGGGCTGCTGATAATATATTCTGCTTTTTTTATGTGCATGCAATTTGCAATATACAATAAGAAGAAACCATTGCTCTTCTGGCGGCGTAAATCAAATACAAAATAAAAGTGAAAGAATGGTTAACAAAGTATCTTGTTAGTGCAAAAAACTATCTTTGATTTTAATGAACACGTATAGCCATGATGCAGTAGTGCCCTTTCGCAATTCTCCGGAAAGCAAAAAGAAGCAAGTGCAAAACATGTTCGATAAAATTGCTTTTCGCTACGATTTTCTCAACCGGTTTTTAAGCGCAGGAATTGATAGGGGATGGCGTAAAAAAGCCATCAGGCAATTAATTTCATTACAACCAAAAACAATCCTGGACGTCGCAACAGGGACAGGTGATTTTGCAATTGCGAGTTATAATATTTTAAGACCGGAAAAAATTACGGGCATTGATATTAGCGACGGGATGCTGGAGGTGGGAAGAAAAAAAGTAGAAAAATTAAAGCTTGGAAAAAGTATAGAGTTATTAAACGGTGATAGCGAAGCAATTTTTTATGATGATAACTCGTTTGATGCTGTAACGGTAGCCTTCGGCGTACGGAATTTTGAGGATCTTGAAAAGGGCTTATCGGAAATCTATAGGGTTTTAAAACCTGGTGGTAAATTAATAGTGCTTGAGTGTTCAAGGCCTTCTTTACCGGTAATAAAAAATCTCTATAATTTTTATTTGAATTATGTAACACCAAAAGTTGGAAAATTAATATCGAAAAATAAAGATGCATATCAGTACCTGAACAATTCAGTACAGCAGTTTCCCGAGAAAAAAACATTCACTCACATTTTAAACCAATTAGGCTATAGACACGCTTTCTACAAAACATTGACTTTAGGAATATGCACCATTTATTGCGGCGAAAAATAATTTTACTGGTACTGTTATTCGTGTTTTGTTCTACTGCGTCTATAGCGCAAGTTGAGCACGTAATCAACCAGGAAGATCATGATGATAAGCCCTATCATTTTGGTATAAACCTCGGCTTTAATAAGTCGCACTTTTCCTTTACTCATCATCCCGAGTTTTTGCAGCGTGATACCATTATGGATGTGGAGAGTATAAACAGCACCGGCATCAATCTTGCGTGGCTGGTAAACTTTCGTATGAGTGAGCATTTCGATCTTCGCCTTCACCCGCTCGATCTAACTTTTTCTGAGAAAGC
>JALYYM010000027.1 GCA_030946565.1 Bacteroidota bacterium
ACGCTGCAAAGAAAATTCAGGAATGTTTCAACAAAAGAATTGGAAACAATTTTTGACCAGTCATCACTAATGAACCATCATTCCACTTATCAAAACCTGAAAGCAGGAATGGATTTTTATGCCAGTAGAAAAACTACACTTGGCGTTGTACTCTCAGGATATGTAAATCCGGGTGGTAACAACGGTGACAACACCACGCTTTTAAAAAATGCAAGTGATCAAACAGATTCTATAGCAAAGGCAATCAATTTTGAAAAGAGAAAATCAAATAACCTCTCTGCGAATTTCAACATGCGGCACGAGTTTGATACCACGGGAAAAGAGTTTACTGTAGACCTGGATTACCTTACTTATTACCAGAAGTCTAATCAATTATTCGATAATAGCTTTTTAAATCCTGACTATTCTGTGCTTCGGCCGGCAACACAACTCATGGGAACATTGCCGTCGGCAGTAAATATTTATTCTGCAAAAACTGATTTTGTTTTTCCTTTAAAGAAATCAGCAAAGCTGGAAGCAGGCTTGAAAAGCAGCTATGTCACGACAGATAATGATGCGCTTTATCAAAATAAAACTGCTACAGGGTATGTAACAGACGAAGGCAAAACCAATCATTTTATTTATAAAGAAAATATTAATGCAGGTTATTTAAATTACAGCAGGCAAATAAAAAAATGGGGATTGCAACTTGGCGTGCGTGCTGAAAATACAAATGCGCAAGGCCACCAGGTAGGTAACTCAACAAGGCCTGATTCATCGTTTACGAAAAATTATGTAAATCTTTTTCCGACAGCGTATCTAAGCTTTGAAGCTGATAAGAAAAATACTTTTTCTCTTAATTATGGCCGTCGTATTGATCGACCTGCTTACCAGGATCTAAATCCTTTCTATTATTTTCTTGATGAATACACCTATGAAGTAGGTAACACGTTGCTGCAGCCACAGTTTACTGATAATATTGAATTGTCGCACACATACAATGGCTTTTTAACTACGACCATTAATTACAGCAAAACGAACAATGCTATCTCTGATGTGCTAAGGCAAATTTCAAGTGAAAGAAAAACGTTCCAAACCAAAGACAACATCGCTTCCAAAACAAATTATGGATTGGCAGTGAGCGCGAACTTCCCGGTTACAAAATTTTTCTCTACCAACATATATAGTAATGTGGTGCATGATAATTATAAAGGCGACCTCAACGGTTCATATCTAAACGTAAACAACATTACTTTCTTTTCAAATATCAATAACCAGTTTAAATTTAAAAACGGCTGGAGTGCAGAGCTGAGCGGCTTTTACAGATCGAAAGGAATAGAAGGACAGATAGTGGTAAACCCAATGTGGAGAATGGATGCGGGAGTAGCAAAACAGGTATTGAAAAATAAAGGCACTTTAAAATTGAGTGTGAGGGATATATTTCAATCACAGAATTTCAGCGGATATGTTCACTACCAGGATATTGATGTATCTATAAAAAATACAAGAGATAGCAGGGCTGCATCGCTTACATTCAGCTATCGTTTTGGTAAGCCTATAAAAAATCAACAACGAAGAAGAACAGGCGGCGCTTCTGACGAACAGAACCGCGTAAAGACAGGAGATAATTAATTTATAAATTAAATAAATCGGGTTCGGGAAAAGAATACAATTTCGCCGGCATATATATTAATAGAATCTTAGTAGCAATCTTACTCATTTGATACAAACCTTATCAGCTTATTGTAATTTTTTTAATTAGGTAATAAGGTGAAAATGATTATATACTATTTTACATTTATTGCCGGGATAAAATTCATCAATTTTAATGAAACACAGGCTGCTATTCAGTTTCACGCCCCCTCTCCTTCGGAAAGGGGGTTGTCTATAGGCCTTCTTTGGAGAGAGTGAGGCCAATACGTTGCGCATTTGTCAGCTTTATCTATTCTTTGCCCCGTTCCATCATACCTATCTGTCGGGTGAACTAAGGAAATAGGTTGCCGGTCTTTTACGGATGCCTTAATTTGAGACGTAGAAGGCTGAAAAAGATATTCTAAAAATCGGAAAACATTTTAAGCCGGAAATACAAGGCGTTAACCTGATATTTTTTTGTATGTCTCAACTCCGCTAGTTATTTCGGGTATGGGTTGCTGTTAGTAGCGGCTTGGGTTGTAATGATATACCTCTTTAATGATTTATCGGCCGCCCTGATTTATTATGATCTGCAGGTGAAAACTCGCCATTCTAAAAATATTGGCTCATTTAAAATCAGGTTGTTATAAGTTAATTTAATTAGGTTTTGAAAAAAGTTACCTGTTTTGACTTAATACTTCAAGGTTCTTATTAATTTGCCTCCTGAAACTCTAATTATCAATAAACAGTAAAAGCATTTAAAATTTACTCAAACAATATATAGCAGATTGTTTGCAGAATGGAAATATTGCAAAACCGGTTTATCAGTATTCTAAACAAAGACTATCCCCGACAAGCCTGGAAGAAAAATCCCGATATAAAATAGAGGCTAAACGACTGAATGATTTTTTACGTAAATAAAGTAATACTACAATACAATAATTAATTAATACTACCGTACAATGAAAAATATTAGATACATCACCATTTTACTTGGGATTTCATTATTTGCAGCTTGTAAAAAGGATGCTGTAGCACCGGTAACTGTACCTGTGGAGTTCCCAGGTACCAGCTATCAGTTTTTAGGAACGTTTGATTCGTTAGGCAAGCCTGACTATTTATTGCCGAGGGAGCAGATTTCCGCGTCCCTGTTGTCCTATATTAATAGCATTCTTATCAACAATAAAAACTTAAATCTTTCACACCCTGAATTGTTGAATAATCCTGCAATAGCAGACATCGTAATTACCCAGACATCCGATGTGTTTATAACATTTATACAGCAAGGCGCCGGGCAAGCTAATGCTCTTGGTTTTTACACATATCCTACTGGTCATTCACCTGCCACAGCAGAGGATATAAAAGTAATAACTTATGTTTTTCCCAGTGTGGGAGCGCATTCGCCACTAAAGGCAGGGGACAAAGTTAAAATTGGAAAGTTTGAAGCAGGTACATCTATTGGGTTCGTTCTAATGCGCGGTGCTTGGAATGCGAGTACCGGAACGCTCAATAATAAAGTCGTTCACTTCTGCTCAAATGATGCATTAAACCCGGAGGTAGACCCTAAACTAAAGAAGCATGCGGTTTTAATTAATTATCCTCCCGAAAATAAAATCCTTGTGGGCTTTGAAGATACCGATCGGACTGTCGCTAGCTGTGACAATGATTTTAATGATGTAGAATTTTATTGTTCAGTTGTTTTTTAACCCTGGGTATCTTTCACTAAAATTTTATTTATTAAAAAAAAATTCTCTAAGCCAACCAAACCTTATGGCCGCCGTTTCTTTAGCTATTGTATTGTGCCTGATTTTTTTAATTACCTTTTCACACTTACCAGCCTGGTGTCTTTCTCAATGCCGGCAAGCCGTGAATTTAATTAAAGCTTATGAAAGTTGTTTTGTTTTTGACATTTATAATGGGCAATGAATTCTCTGCATACATTGGCAATTGATTAGTTGGACTAATTTTCAAACGTTCATTAAGCAACGAAAAAGCATCTTCTCCATATTCCTTTATCGCACAAAAGTTTGATACGAATTTTTACACAATAGTTGTCGGTAACTTATTGATTAACGTTATACCGTTTTTGTTATTTTGATAAGGTCATAAAACACTTTCTTATAAGAGTCAGAGATTGGAATGAATATATCCTTGATTTTTATACGGTCCCTCTCGATTGATTCTATTTTATCTAACGAAACCATAAACGATTTATGAACCCGGCAAATAAGACCAGGCGAAATTTCCTTCTCCAAATCATTGAATGTTTGAAGAGTCATAATGCGCTTATTGATGGTGTGAATCCTGCGATAATCTTTCATGCCTTCAACATAAAGCACTTCACTTAAAAGAATTTTTTCGAGCCGATATTCTGTTTTAACGAAAATAAATTTCCTGTTGGTTTCATCCTTTGATAAATTATGCTT
>JALYYM010000046.1 GCA_030946565.1 Bacteroidota bacterium
GCATTGGCTCAATTATATTTCTGTGTAAACCAGAAAAAAAATAGTGTATGAAAAGGAATATTTTAAGCATCGGTTCGAACAATGCGATGACACATATTTTAAAAACGACTCTCGGTTACTCGTATCATCTTATATCTGTAGAAGATATATTCAAAGCAATGTACTTGCTTAAACAAAAACGCGAAATTGATATAATTATTATTGATATTGATTATCAAATCAAAGAAAGCATAGATTTCGTGCTGCATGTTTGTACAAGTAAGCTTTACAATCAATCGCTTATTGTTCTTTCCAATCTTGAAAATAAAAAGCATCTGCATCTTTTACCCCAAGGAAGTGTTTACGAATATTTCATAAAACCATTTGATCCCATACAGTTGCTCCATTGCATTAATAAATTAATGACTTCAATATCAATGTCACAAATTTCACAACAATAATTATTCTAATTTAACATGAGCTTAAACACTACCCTAACTAACGACGAACTTAAGCCTAATCTACTTCCCCCTTATGAAGTAAAACAAAATAGCATGCGCTTCATCTATGTCGGTTCTGATGAAGGCATTTTTAATCATTTGAATCTTTACTTTCAATCGGGCTATAGAAAAACATCTTTGGATGAAGGCGCTGAATTTTTAATGCATAGATATTCTAAGAATAAATTACTTCCTGATGTTTTATTTATTGACGTACCGCCTAATGACGATCAATTAAATGACTTTTGGTCAAAAATAAAAAACAATATATTATTAAGAGGCTTACCTGTAATTTATAATGAGAAGCAGTTAGCTGAACTTCAAATCAAAAGGCTAAAGCACTCATCTGTGGTTGACGATATTATAACAATTGATTCAGATGTAATTAATTATAGCAGCAAAATCATGTTTCTTAAGCAGGCCAAATTACACAGCCAGCTGTTTGCCGCACGTGACGATAACAAAAAGCAGAAAAAAAGATTCTCTCTAAATCTCTCTCATCCTCTTAAAAGAGGCATTGATATTTTATTGGCATCTATTGCACTATTAATTCTATCGCCCATACTATTATTGATAGCGCTGATAATTAAGTTTGAATCTAAAGGCTCCGTTTTCTACACTTCGTTAAGAGCCGGGAAAGGGTTTAAAACATTTAAGTTTTATAAATTTCGCAGTATGGTTGATAATGCAGATAAAGATATAGACAGCCTTGCCGGTCGCAACCAATATTGTGTGGATGAGAATGGCCCTAAGTTTTTTAAAGTCAGCAATGATCCACGTGTCACTACATTCGGAAAATTTTTAAGAAATGTGAGTGCTGACGAGTTACCGCAACTTTTAAATGTAATAAAAGGTGACATGTCTTTAGTAGGAAATAGGCCGCTGCCTATATATGAGGCTGTGAGCCTTACCACAAATGAATTTGTTGAACGGTTTTCCGCACCCGCAGGAATAACCGGCCTTTGGCAAATAAATAAAAGAGGGAAAGCAGATATGTCAATTGAAGAAAGGATAACCCTCGATATTACCTATTCAAGAAATTACAATTTTATGTATGATTTAAAAATATTGGCGAGAACTCCTTTGGCAGTATTTCAAAAAAGTAATGTATAATTTAATTCGCCGGTTTCAGGAAAAAAATTGCAAGTTTTTAAAACAGTATCGGAGCTATAGTTTGTGAGCAACTTTTTTTGAAAGATATACGACTTCTCTTTGCTATAGAGGTTAGAGAGCGACGATTAAAGATTTATTTTCGTTTTGCTTTTTCCCATGCAGCATTTTGCCCTTTTAAAAAATATCTTCTTATACCTAAAATTACTGCCGCATTCATCATACAAAAATAATAAGGTATAAACAAAGGCTTAATCTTTATTTGCCGTCTTTCAAAAAGCCAGCCCGCAAGAGCAAAAAGGTAAAATAAAGATTGTACGATCAATATTAATTTATAGATTAATTGTGGATCATAAAAAACTATAATAATATTAAGTGCCAAAGTAATAATCATTAAAAAAGGAGTAACCGTCCAGCGCAAAACCCTATGGCTTATATATTGAAATGTGAGTAAGGGATTTTTAAATGGGTTCAATAACGACTTTAAGCGCAGGATAGATTGTATGCCACCAGCAGCAATCCTTATTTTTCTTTTCAACTCTTCGCTGGTATTAAGGGAAGTATCTTCCATAGCAAAAGCATCTGGCTCATACGCGATACGGTAGCCTTTGGAAGCTATTCTAAGCGATATCATAAAATCGTCCAGGATAGTATCTGGTGGCACAGGTTCATATAAATTTGTTCTCACACTGAATAATTCACCGGCTGCGCCTACAACAGA
>JALYYM010000090.1 GCA_030946565.1 Bacteroidota bacterium
AAACAATAGTTCTCGAATCTTTTAAACCTTCTTTATCCGTGTGTTTTATTTTACTGAGGCTTTGATAATCCTCAGCTTTAAATCGTACAGATTGCAAATGCGTGGCTATTACTCTGAAAGTTTTTTCCTGAACTTTTATGTCTGTATAAAGAAGATGTTCAGCAAAGGTCTTTTTGCCATAACTAAAATTGGCGGAGTCAATTATCGGATATTTTGAAAAGATCGCCACACCACTTTTATAATCATTTTCAACCACGTCTGAAGGCACAAAATAATAATAGGGATAGCTCATTTTTATAAAAGCTTTAATGTTCTGTTCATAGCCAGAGCCTTTAGCGGGCTCAAAAAATTCTTCAAAACAAAGCACGTCAGCATTTTGACTTCTTATAGTATCGAGCATCAGCGGCCGATAGCTTGTGCCACCCTTTTCATCTTTGTTGCTCTCATCCCAACCCCTGACATTCCATTGTAACACACGCAAAGTGTTTTCTTTTTTATCTCTATTAAATTTTTGCGGAAGATGAAAGGCAAATGTTGCGAGAATTTGTTGAATGCCCAGCAACAAAACGATCATTGAAACCCAACACCATCTTGATTTCGCAAATGCCCACACAATGATAAAAAATACAAGAGCAAAAAACAATAAAGGAAACAGTAGCCCTGCTATGGCTATGTACCAATACTTTCCCGTGTTTATATAAGGAACGATACATACTAACAGGTAAGCTGTAATGATGCAAACATTTATAAAAATAAAGATGCCTTTTAAAATGTTTGTTGCCTGCTTCCGCATGTAATTAGAGATCGGGTTAAAAAATACGCGTGCAAAGATTATTATTAAAAATGAATCTTTTCAGGATGTTTGTTATTAGGATCGTTATTTTTTTCCAAAATAAAATTTCCCAAAAGTATTACAGACAATTACTTATAGATGCAAAACAAGGAATGTAATTATTGATAGAAGGAAGTAAAACTAAAAAGGCGCAGGACTGATGGAAGTCCAGCCACCATCTATCACAAGCGTTTGCCCTGTAATATGCTTCGCATCATCTGATACAAGAAACAGGGCGGCTTTCGCAATATCAACAACTGAAGCAGGCCTGCCTAACGGTGTAATACCCGACCACGTTTTTTCATAGCTTTTATCTTCCTGTGTTCTTTCTGTAAGTGTTGCGCCAGGTGCAATTGCGTTTATATTTATTTTAAAAGGAGATAGCTCGATTACCAAATTTTTAGCAAGCATTTCCAAAGCGGCCTTACTCATTCCATAAGCGGCAAGATCTTTATGAGCCTGGTGGCCCGTTACCGAAGACATAAATAATATTGAGCCGCCTTGTTCTTGTTTTTTCATTTGTTTTGCCGCTGCCTGTGCAAGGAAGAAGCTTCCACCAAGGTTTACCTGCATTACTTTAAAAAAAGATTCCGGGGTATAGGTTAAAAATTCACCAAACAATGTAATGCCTGCGTTAGCAATCACTATATCCAGGCTTCCGAATTCAACAATGGCTTTTTCTACCATTTGCTCTATTACATCTAAGTTACCTGCATCGCCTGCATGGGCGATACAATCATTGGTCCCCTGCCGCAGTTGATTTGCGGCATCATTTGCGAGGGAAGCATCTACGTCATTTAATACTACGGTTGCACCTTCATTTATTAGCTGCCTGCAGATTTCTAAACCAATGCCCTGGCCAGCGCCTGTTACGACGGCTACTTTGTTTTTAAAATTCATAGCTTGTTTTATTTATTATGTTTTTAATACAGATGTTTCCAAAGAAATATTATGCTACAAATAGATGTTTATTTCTAACTTGATTCTTTCACACTTACACGGGTAAAACTTTTATTTTTTCATTTACAGTAATCATAAGATAAATTTGCATGCATTCGTCATACATCTATGCATTTAATATAGAGTAAAATTAAAATCCTCAATGACAGGCCAACAGATTCGCAGGCAGCTAAAAATAACATTTGACAGAATACGAAGCGAGAAATACAAACAGAATCTTTTACAGGCTATTCCTTTTTGGGTAGCATCTCTCATCACCGGCCTTATCGCAGTTTTCTATTCCCGGATTTTTGCTTTTTTGGAAGGCGAAACTTTTTCAATTATTGGCCACCATAGATGGATGATATTTATCTTAACACCGGTTTGTTTTTTAGCCGCCTGGTGGGTGGTAATAAGGTTTGCGCCGTATGCACGTGGTAGCGGAATACCGCAGGTAATGGCGGCTATCGAGCTGGCCAATCCGCGGTATAATAAAAAAGTAGAAAAACTCTTAAGTATAAAAATATTCTTTGTAAAAATACTCTCCAGTTTTGTAATGATACTCGGCGGGGGCGCCATTGGCAGAGAAGGCCCTACCATTCAACTTGCAGGCACAGTATTTAGAAAGGTGAATGAATGGCTGCCTGCGTGGTGGCCTAAAATTTCGAAACGTAATATGATTATGACAGGCGCCGCTGCAGGGTTAGCAGCTGCTTTTAATACGCCGCTTGGAGGAATTGTGTTTGCTGTAGAAGAGCTTACCAAAACGCATATCAGTTATTTTAAAACCGCACTTTTTACAGCCGTTATTATTGCTGGTCTTACTGCGCAAGGCTTGCTCGGTCCGTATTTATACTTGGGTTATCCTGATGTTACCGGCCTTTCGATTTCAATTTTTTTCGGGCTGATACTTGTTGCAGCGATTGCAGGATTGTTAGGCAGCACGATGTCTAAAATAATCCTGATGTTATTTAAATGGAAATCGCGTTTTAAATTTCGATACGAGCATGGATTATATGTTTTAGGATGCGCCTTCGTAATAGCAAGTATTGCTTTCTTTTTTGATGAGCAGATATTAGGTTCAGGAAAAGAGATAATGATTACGACACTTTTTAGCACTGAGAAAAATGTTCATTGGTATACAGCAATTTTTAGAATCATCGGAACGATGCTTTCCTTTACTACAGGTGCAGCGGGTGGAATTTTTGCACCTTCACTTGGCGCAGGTGCAGGCATAGGCTCGCTTATAGCGGGATGGCTTGAAGCTACCGCCACCAACACTAATCTTTTGATACTATGCGGTATGGTTGGATTCTTAACGGGTGTTACACGTACGCCTTTTACTTCTGCGATTCTTGTGCTTGAAATGACTGACAGGCACAACGTTATTTTTCACCTGATGATTGCGGGTATGGTCGCAACGTTAGTATCCATGATCGTAGATAAGCATTCATTGTATGACCATCTGAAAGTGCAATGTATGCACGACCTTCATCATGAAGATGACGACATACCCTTAGCGAAGGATGCTGTAATAACTGCAGGCATTATTGAAAATAACGATAGTTAATACTAAAGGGTTATTCAATTAAAGGCCAACTTTTAATCTTTATTAAAATAAGAAATACCCTTTACACTCCTCATTTTAGTCCGCATCCTTTTAGCGTAACACTTAAAGAAAATTTATTTATGAAAAAGCTGGTAGTTATTATTTGTTTGTTTGCCCTACCTCTTGCAGGTTGTGATACAGCCCGGAGTATTTTAAACTCCGCCGGTACTTCTAATCTTAGCAATGCGGAAATTGTGCAGGGCTTAAAGGAAGCTTTACGTGTGGGCACAGATTCTGCCACATTTCATTTGGGCTTATTAAATGGTTTTTATGGCGATGATATCATAAGAATTGTAATGCCGCCTGAAGCGCAAAAAGTAGAAAAAACATTGCGAAGTGTTGGGCTTGGTAAAACTGTAGATAAAGCAATATTATCTATGAACAGGGCTGCAGAAGATGCTACAAAATATGTTGGTGATATATTTTTAAATGCAATAAAGCAAATGACAATACAGGATGCCATCGGTATTTTAAGAGGCGACAACATAGCTGCAACGAATTACCTGAAACGCACTACCACTGCGCAGTTGACGGCAGCATTTAAGCCTGTTGTTTCCAAGTCATTAGATTATGTAGATGCAACCAAATATTGGAAAGATGTTTTCACGGCATATAATCGGGTTAGCAGTAACCCGGTGAATACTGATCTTACAGATTATGTTACACAAAAGGCTTTAGATGGATTGTTTTACCATATTGGCCTTGAAGAACAACAAATAAGAAAAGATCCTGTAGCGCGGGTAACTGATATTTTAAAGAAAGTTTTTAGCAATCAAAATCAAAGCAAACCTGTTGGAGGATTTTAATCTTACTGTAAAACCCTGGCAGGTCAAATGTTTAATGGGATGTGCTATTACGAGCGCTCCATAAGTAAAATAATTCTCATTATTTATATCCTGCCTTGTTTTTACTTCACTTCAGAGAAAAATTAATTTTTATTTTTTGTGTGTTTCGTTCCGTTCTTTCTTGATTATGATAAAGCCATTTTCTTCGTGGTAAGTTTCGCTCACTGATATTTTTTTTCCCATAATGGCTTTCTTATTTTTAAAATGAAATCTTTAATATCGGTGTTTATTTCAAAACTAATTACGTTGCCGTAAGGATAATCAGTCTCCTCTTTTATAGAAATCTTTTTTCCATTGATAAGCGTATTCATTTCGTAGGACCTAATATACTATGCTATAAAAGATTGCTTTTTTCCAAAGTTATTTGCTACTTTTGCACCCCGTTTAGAATTTTATGTTTTTACTAAGCGTGGTTTTTACAAAACATATTACCTATATGGCTCCATAAGTTTTCCGTCTGTTCGGAAACGCCGGCAGGGTGTAAAAATAAAAATACTATAATGCCAAAGGTTAAAACCAACTCCAGCGCCAAGAAGCGCTTTAAA
>JALYYM010000143.1 GCA_030946565.1 Bacteroidota bacterium
GTAATGCCGGATATATCTCCGAGGTCTGCATCACTTCTGTTGAAGCCAATAACCCTGAATCTGCCATCCGGCGATATTAAATATTCAAACGAAACATCCGGGGTAAATAAGAAATTAGAGTTTGAATTGCTGGCAGCCTGCCCGATTCTGTAATCTACATTTCCTCCAACATTTACTAATAGTTTATTATTAAAAAAAGTTGTCCGCACACCGAAGTTTCCTATGTTCTGAAGTTCCTTTTGTGTTACACCAAAATTAAAATCCGCCGTATTTATATTGGTATAAAGATTTACATCTTTGGTGTTCAATAATTTTTGCAACCACTGGTTTAATGAAGATGATAAAGTTGCGGATAGCAATTGGCCAACACTTCTTGTAACAAAATTTCCTGTGTTGTTACTGCTCAATAATCTTTGATCATCACTCATAAAAGTGTTAAAGAGCAGGAGAGAGGTTACTTGTTTATTGAGTTCATTTTTATCAGACTCGTACCTTGTCTTTAAATATTCATTGGCTATCGGGTCATTCTTCAAAGGATTATCAAAAGGAAACTGGAATTCGAATTCCGGCCGCGGTTCTTTCAGTGTACCCCTTAGTTTGAAGATGATATCCACATCGCCCTTGGCATTTGTAAATCCTGAGCTCGTGGGTATATTATTTAATGACACCTGCTGGGCTTTATAAATCGCATCAATATTAAGATTGGCAAGATAGGGATCGCCTTGCCACTCTATATAACCTGATTGTAAAGTGAATGGCGTTTTAAGAAATGTTTGAAAATTAAAAGTGTATTCACCTTCCTGCACATCGTACCTGCCGCGAATAGTGAGCGGGTCTTTTGTGCCGGCGCTGATATTTAATTTTCCACTGCCCTGCGCTTTGATAACATCACCTGTAGTTTCATCAAGTATCACATCAATTTTAGCAAAAGGATTGGCCGTTATTTCCATGTCAACTTTTATGCTGGCATCAGTTCTTGCGGAAATATCTGCTTTCATTTCACGGCCAAACTTTGTGAATTCGATATAATCAAGTGTACCCGTTTCAGCCGTTTCACCGGTAGGCAAATAAATGTGGCTGCTATCAGTTGGCTCGCCTTTTATATTCATCCGCATATCCGTAATAAATCCATTGAGCGACAACTCTGCATCGCCAATCATATTTCCATAAAATTGTTTGTTGTCTCTTTGTGTGGTATTGAGTAAAACAAATTTTCCCGGCAAATCTCCACGCCGGTCGGTTTTTAAATGCAATTCATTAAAGAAAAAATTATCAAAAAAGCTGTGGTATAATTTGCCGCTCACAGTGGCTGTGTTATTGAGCGTATCTCTTATTTTAATAGTTCCAAAATCAATCTCATCAGGATTGAAAGTAATAACGGTGTTGTCATCAAAAATGTAACGGCAACGTGTATAGTCTATCACCATAGAAGTGCTGTCCAACCTTACTTTACCGGTAATTTTTGGATCAGATGACGAGCCTGATACATCTAATTTTCCTGAAGCCCTGCCATGGATATCACTAAAAATGCTGCCAAGGTATTTGTTTAAAATATGTATAGCTGAATTATTAAGCACAAGCGATCCATTAAGCTGGTTGCCGGTGGAATCTTTTGAAAGATAACGGAAGTTCGCTGCAAAATTATAAAGCTCATTGTCGGAAACCGCATTGAATATTAAAGTGCCTGGTTTTGCAAAATATTCGCCGGTAGTAGTGAGGTTGCCGACGGAGTCACCTTCAAAACGAAACTGCTCCGTTTTTGTATTGAACTCCACAGCAAGTTTTCCGAAAGGATCGTTGATGCGGATGTTGCCCGTCATCAGTCCACCTACATTTACTTTTCGTGTAAACAATGGAGCAATATCCCCGATATTAAGGTTCTTCAATCCAATTACTACATCATTACTCGAGCCAATACCTGAAGGCTCCGTGGAGACAAATACTTCCTGGCCATCTTCCGTAAATTTTATATTGCTGGCAATAAGCATATCCCTTATCAGCTCCAGTTCGCCACCTTTTTCTATCGTCCACTTTTTTTGATTTATTGTAAAACTTGACGGATTGAATAATACTTTAAAACCATTTTTATTAGTAAGTATCCGTAAAGAAAGATCAGCAGCATTAAGCGTTTTGTTCGCGGAAGTATTAAGGGTTACATCAGAAATATCGTTGGCAGCAACCACTCGTATTTTTGTGCCGGGCGAGTGGAGGCTGTCGTTGATTACCACATCATCAATATCTCCATTAAACGTGAGTGTATCCTGGGTGCCCCGCCCGGTAAAATGTATATCATTAAATTTAATGTTGCTATAACTAAATTGAGGAATATCCGCCTGCAGGTTTAAGGTATTTTCAGCCACATTTATATTGCCGGTAAATATTGAATTATCCAAGCCACTTATATCTTTATTTACCAGGTTGATGTAGTCGCTTACATCTTTTGTTTTTACTAAGAAAGTAAAATCCTGGTTTTGTATTTTTCGCTTTGGTGTATTAATGTAGGCAGGATAATATTGATAAAGAAATAATTGAAACGCATCGGGCAATTCGAGTATGCTGAAATGTCCGCTGAGCGTAGCTTCTATCTCATTTGTATTCAGGCTTAAATATTTTTTGCCATCGGCAAAGTTGGAATTTATCGTAAGTGAATCAAACGATAAATGCTGATTATCGTCCAGCAAAACAGCGTTGTATAATTTTGCGGAGCCTAAAAAATTGTCAATATTATTTCCTGTAAAATCAAGATTGAATTTGCCGGTGAGTGAAATGCTATCGTTTGTAAAACCTAACTTTTTTAGGTTCAAACGTGACACATTCGCTTCGAGGTTAAATTGCGGATCTCTCCTGCTAAAATTTATTGAACCTGTAAGAGTATCTATTATAATGTTAGGATCATTGATACTTGCCGTTCCTGAAAAAAGTTTTTTTACAAAATTACCATGAGCGATAATGTTTGAATAAGCATAATTATTAAACTCCACACGGCTGATATTTCCATCAATTCCTACATTCACTTCATTGGCATTAAATCCCTTTCCATCGATATGCCCGCTAAAAGCGATTGAACCAATTTTACTATTATTTATGAATTTGCCTAATAAAAAATTATTGGTAGAAACTTTTCCGTCATACGCAGCTTTCGTGTTATAAGGCACCTGCATGTGCAGATCTAACTGAAGCGTGCCGATATCTGTAACAAGCGTTCCGTAAGTAACAAAATCGCGGACGAAACCTGTATAGCTGCCGATAAAATTGATATCGCCAAATGCACTCAGGCGCGGGTTATCAATTGTCTTTAGCGTAGGAATTAATTTAGCAAGTTCACTGTAAGTAGTACGCATTTCCCTGGAACGGAAATCAATAAACGTATTATCAATATCAGGGAGGCCGCGTAAACTTA
>JALYYM010000165.1 GCA_030946565.1 Bacteroidota bacterium
CAGCAGAACTATATTGTAACGAAAGTATTAAAATATATAAACAAATAAAAAATGAACATTGCAGTAATAGGAACAGGATACGTAGGATTAGTAACAGGCACGTGCTTTTCGGAAACCGGTAACAATGTTACCTGCGTGGATATTGACGAGCAAAAAGTAAAAAAGCTATCCTCCGGAAAAGTGACCATTTACGAACCAGGCCTTGAAAAGATTTTTTTAAGAAATGAAAAGAAGGCCGCCTGCATTTTACCACTTCCATTAAAGAAGCGATAAAAGATGCAAAGATTGTTTTTCTCGCCTTGCCTACGCCACCCGATGGTGATGGTAGCGCCGATCTTAAATACGTTTTGAAAGTAGCTGATGATATTGGTAAGCTTCTTAATAAAGACGATTACAAAGTCATCATTAATAAAAGTACTGTACCTGTAGGCACGGCAGATAAAGTAAAAGCGGCCATTTTAAAAAGTGCGAAAGAATCCGGCAATGATGATATAGAAAACGCATTTGACGTAGTGAGCAATCCCGAGTTCTTACGGGAAGGCGTAGCCGTAGATGATTTTATGAAACCTGACCGCGTGGTAATAGGCACTTCTTCAGAGCGATCGAAAAAATTGTTAGGTGAGCTATATGCTCCATTTGTGCGGCAGGGAAATCCCATTCTTTACATGGATGAGAAATCTGCCGAGCTTACTAAATACGCAGCTAATTCTTTTCTTGCAACCAAAATTTCATTCATGAATGAGATCGGGCAACTCTGCGAAAAAATGGGCGCCGATGTAGATATGGTAAGAAGAGGAATTGGAAGTGACGAAAGGATCGGAAGAAGATTTTTATTTCCCGGCATAGGCTATGGCGGAAGTTGTTTCCCTAAAGATGTGCAGGCACTTGCGAAATCATCTCACCAGTATTCTTATGACTTTAAGATTCTTGAAGCTGTAATGGAGGTGAATGAAACCCAAAAGCTTCATCTTTTACCTAAAATAAAAGCATATTTTAATAACGATATTAGCGGCAAAAAAATAGCCTTGTGGGGATTGGCTTTCAAGCCTAACACTGATGATATAAGGGAAGCTCCTGCATTAACGATGATTGAAGAATTAACCGCCAGTGGTGCTACCATCTGCGCTTATGACCCGGAAGCAATGCCCAATGTAAAAAATCAAATCGGCGATAAAATATCTTATGCAGAGAACCAATATGAGGCACTGAAAGATGCAGACGCACTTTTAATCGCGACAGAATGGAGTGAATTCAGGACTCCGGATTTCAATAAGATGAAAGAATTGCTGAAGGGTAATGTAATTTTTGACGGAAGAAATCTTTTTGATTTGGCACGTATCCGTGAATGCGGTTTTTATTATGAAAGTATAGGGAGGAAAGTGGTAGAGGCGAACTCATAACCCACCCCTGGCCCCTACAGGGGGACAAATACCTGAAAGGAGTGACAACATTTTTTTATAATCAAATCAACATGTCTACAAATAACGCAACAGAATTTGAGAGCTCTAACTCCCCCTTTTCCGAATGGAGTCCGTTGGACAGAGGGGCGGCACGTCGTGTCCTCATAACCGGCGCAGCGGGGTTTTTAGGTTCCCACCTTTGTGATAGGTTTATCAAAGAAGGGATGCACGTTATTGGCATGGACAATCTTATCACCGGCGATCTTAAAAACATTGAGCATCTTTTCAAATTAAAAGACTTCGAATTTTATAATTGTGATGTTTCAAAGTTTATTCATGTTCCGGGTAAGTTGGATTATATTCTTCATTTCGCCTCACCGGCAAGCCCGATCGATTATTTAAAAATTCCTATTCAAACTTTAAAAGTAGGATCGCTGGGAACGCACAACTGCGTTGGATTAGCGCTTTCAAAAAAGGCCAGGATACTAGTTGCTTCTACCAGCGAAGTGTATGGCGATCCGCTTGTGCATCCGCAAAGTGAAGATTATTGGGGCAATGTAAATCCTATTGGCCCACGCGGTGTTTATGATGAAGCGAAACGTTTCCAGGAAGCCATTACAACTGCCTACCATACTTTTCATGGGCTTGAAACAAGAATCGTGAGAATCTTTAATACTTACGGCCCGCGCATGCGGCTCAATGATGGCAGGGCTTTGCCGGCTTTTATAGGCCAGGCTTTACGTGGAGAAGATTTAACCGTTTTCGGAAATGGCAGCCAGACGAGAAGCTTTTGTTATGTATCTGATCTTGTTGAAGGAATTTTTCGCCTCTTGTTAAGCGATTATTCTATGCCGGTAAATATTGGAAATCCTGACCAAATCACATTAAAAGAATTTGCAGAAGAGATCATTGCGCTTACAGGAACGAAACAAAAAATAGCCTATCATCCATTGCCGCAGGATGATCCCAAACAAAGACAGCCGGATATTACCAAAGCCAAACAATTATTAAATTGGGAGCCAAAAGTAAATAGGGCGGAAGGCCTTAAGATCACTTACGAATATTTTAAATCATTATCAAAAGATGATTTATATAAATTGCCCAAGGAGTTTGTAAGTAAGAATTCTGCCGGCGAAAATAAAAGCTGATCTCAGCCATGATTATCTTGTTTAAAAAAACAAAACTCTTTACAAATAAGGAATAGCAGCAATGAATTAATGGTGCAAAACAGAAAAAAATTATGTACGAAGGGTTAATTAATAAGAAAAAAAAACTTGCGGTGATTGGCCTCGGCTATGTTGGCTTGCCCATAGCATTGGAATTTGCTAAAAAGATTTCGGTAATTGGTTTTGACATCAACGCTGAAAGAGTGGAGATGATGAAGGAAGGAATTGACCCAAGCAAGGAATTGGAAAAAGAATCTTTTAATAATTGCGATATAGAATTTACCGATAGCCTTGATAAATTGCGTGAAGCAAATTTTTTCATAGTGGCAGTGCCCACACCGGTTGATAAAAATAACATTCCTGATCTTACACCTGTCTTAAGAGCAAGTGAAACAATCGGCAAAGTGGTGAAGAAAGGCGACTACGTTGTGTTTGAAAGCACAGTGTATCCAGGTTGTACAGAAGAAGATTGCCTGCCGGTGATAGAAAAATTATCGGGTTTAAAAAATATTATTGACTTTAAATTAGGTTATTCACCGGAAAGAATTAATCCCGGAGATAAAGAACATACGCTCGCAAATATTATAAAAGTTGTAAGCGGTTGTGATGCAGAAAGCCTCGATACTATTGCCAAAGTATACGAGCTGGTAGTACACGCCGGCGTACATAAAGCATCTTCAATAAAGGTGGCAGAGGCGGCGAAAATAATAGAGAATACACAGAGGGATTTGAACATCGCCTTGATGAATGAGCTGTCTATTATTTTCGATAAAATGAACATCAATACTTACGAAGTGCTTGAGGCCGCCGGGACAAAATGGAATTTCTTAAAATTTCAGCCGGGTTTGGTGGGCGGTCATTGCATAGGTGTAGATCCATATTACTTGACGTTCAAATCACGAAAGCTTGGTTACAATTCACAGGTAATACTTGCTGGGCGCTCTATTAATGATGGAATGGCTGGCTACATTGCTAAAAAAGTATTACAGCATATCATTCAGAATAATGGAATTTTGAAAGATGCGAAAGTACTGGTAATGGGTGCAACCTTCAAAGAAAATGTAAGCGACATCAGGAATTCAAAAGTTGCGGATATTGTAAAGGAATTGCAATCATATTCGCTACAGGTACATGTGACAGACCCACACGCAAGCAGTGAAGAACTGAATCATGAATATGGATTCGGGCTGACAAGAGAACTGGAAAAAGATTATGAAGTGGTGATAGTAACAGTTCCTCATAAAGCTTATATGAATATGGATGACCAGGCTTTTGCAGAGATAACAAAATCACATGGAATGGTTGCAGATGTTAAAGGCATCTTCCGCGGTAAGATATCAAGCCGGAGTTACTGGAGCCTTTAAGAATTCTCCGGCATTATTTCAAAAAAATACATATTTGGACAATAAATTTCACGATAGTGATATAAGTACATTATCCTTTCTTGTTACCGGCGGCGCCGGCTTCATTGGCAGTCACATTGCGGAATATCTTCTTAAAAATGGAGCCGCCAATGTACGAGTGCTTGATAATATGTCCAATGGTTTCGAATCTAATCTGGAAATTTTACGGCGTTACAGCGCTTTCGAATTTATTGAAGGTGATATAAGGAATATTGAAGCTTGCAAAAAAGCCTGCGAAGGGATAGATCATTTAAGCCATCAGGCTGCCCGTGGTTCCGTTCCAAGATCGATAAAAGAGCCTGCTTATACTAACGATGTAAATGTTGGCGGCTTTGTAAACATTTTAAAAGCCGCTGTTGACAATAATATTAAACGCGTTGTGTATGCTTCTTCATCCTCTGTATACGGCGATGATCCCACGCTTCCGAAAAAAGAAGACATCACCGGCAATTGTTTATCGCCGTACGCGGTTAGCAAAAAAGTGAATGAGCTGTATGCTGAAGTATTCGCCAAATCATATGACATTTCTTTAATTGGCTTCAGGTATTTTAATATATTCGGGCCAAGGCAAGATCCCGATGGCGACTACGCGGCGGTAATTCCTTTATTTGTAAAAGCTGCTCTTAATAATACCCCTGCTAATATTAATGGTGATGGAAATCAAACCCGCGATTTTACTTATGTGGATAATGCTGTACAAGTAAATATAAAAGGTATGCTTGCCAACAATGATGAAGCACTTAATAAAGTATATAATGTGGCGATAGGAGAAAATTATTCAATTAATTATTTGAATAATATTATACAAGAATATCTAAAGGTTGATGTGAAAGCCGTTCACAAAGAAGCAAGAGCCGGCGATGTAAGAAATTCTTTAGCCGATATTTCATTGGCAAAAAATCTACTTCAATACCAGCCAATGATGAAATTTGATGAAGGGCTTAAAAAAACAATTGAATATTTTAAGAAGTTTTATTCATAAATTCCTCCCGCTTATTTTTATTAAAAAATTTGCTTTATAAAACTTAGATAATGGCTTTTGAAAAGACTGAATTCCCCGGGTTGATGGTTTACACGCCACGTATATTTGAAGATAAGAGAGGCTATTTTTTTGAAAGTTATAATCAACAAATTTTTAGTACATCTGATGTTGCGATTGCGTTTATACAGGATAACCAGGCCAGCTCTTCTTTCGGCGTTATTCGTGGATTGCATTATCAACTCAACCCCCATTCGCAATCAAAACTTATAAGGGTTTTATCAGGAAAGATAATTGACGCGGTGGTTGATGTACGCAAAAATTCACCTACTTACGGTAAAGCATACACGATTGAGCTTTCGGCAGAAAATAAAAAGCAATTATTAATTCCCAAAGGCTTTGCCCATGGGTATTCTGTGGTAAGCGAGACAGCGGAAGTTTTTTATAAATGTGATGAATTGTATAACAAGGAAAGTGAAGGTGGCATTGCCTGGAATGATTCTTCATTAAATATTGATTGGCAAATACCTGCCGGCAGCGAAATTATTTCTGAGAAAGATGCGGTGTATCCCTTGTTAGCAAACAGTAATAATAATTTTGTTTTTAACGGATGAAAGACCGGCCATAATGAACAACGAAGCATTTAAAAAAACAATATTGGTTACGGGTGCAAACGGGCAGCTTGCCAGTGAAATAAAATTTATTTCAGCGAAATTTCCCTCCTATAATTTTCTGTTTACAAGCCGGCAACAATTGCCTGTTGATGATAAAGAATCAGTGATCAGTTTTTTTGAAAAGCAACAAGTTCATTATTGCATTAATTGCGCAGCTTATACCGCGGTAGATGATGCTGAAAAAAATACAAAAGAAGCTTTTCGAATTAATGCCGATGCAGCAGGTAATTTGGCTTCTGTATGCAGTGATCATCAAACTAAGCTTATTCATATCTCTACCGATTATGTGTATGATGGCAGGAAGCCGGTGGCGCTAAAAGAAGATGATGCCGTTGCGCCCTTAAATGTTTATGGGCTATCGAAACTTCGTGGTGAAGAATTTATTTTGAACCGTTATCCTTCTGCGCTTATTATAAGAACATCGTGGGTGTATTCTTCTTATGGCAAAAATTTTGTAAAAACCATTCTCCGTTTGTGTAAGGAAAAAGACAAGCTAAATGTAATCAACGATCAATATGGTTGTCCTACTTATGCCGCAGATCTCGCAGAAATAATTATGAAATTTATTGAAGATGCTGAAGATGATAAAGCATACACAGGCATAGTGAATTATTGCAATGCCGGCATCACTACCTGGTTTGATTTTGCTTTGGCTATAAAAAAATATAGTAACAGCCAATGCGAAATACTTCCCATAGCTTCTTCTCAATACAGAACAGCAGCGCAACGGCCTGCGCATTCCATATTGGATACGTCTAAAATAAAAGCGATGCTCAATATAGAAATTCCCGCCTGGGAAGATAGCCTTAAAAAATGTTTGGCTATTCTACAAGAGTAAGTCTGTAATTTAAAAAGTTTTTACAATGAATGCAGAAGAACTAAGGGACTACGCGTTATCGATGGAAGATGTTTCGGAAGGTTTTCCTTTTGGAGAAGATACGCTCGTCATAAAAATTTATAATAAAATTTTTTTATTGATTTCTCTTTCCTCACCCGTTTTGCAATTCAATGTAAAATGCAATCCCGAATATGCGGAAGAACTTCGTGAAAAATACGCTGCCATAATACCCGGCTATCACATGAATAAAAAACACTGGAACACGGTGATAGTTGATGGTACAATACCTGCTTCACTTTTGAAGCAATTTGTGCATGATTCTTACAAGCTGGTACGGGGCAAAAAGTAATTCGCTTTTGATTTAACAGCGCCTTCAGCATACAGTTTAGTTTTTCAATTACATTTGATGAATTTCAATTTTTAGTGGCGGTATGAAAATCCTGGACTGGTATATATTAAAAAAGTTTTTCACTACATTCTTCTTTTGCCTTATAGCGCTTACAGTCATCGTTATCATTATTGACCTTAGTGAGCGTACCGATGATTTTGCTAAAACCAAGCTTCCGATTTCAGCAATTATTACCCAATACTATTTTGGCTTCGTACCTCGGATTGATGCAATGCTCTTCCCGCTTTTCATTTTTATCTCGGTGATATTTTTTACATCTAAAATGGCTAATCGCTCAGAGATAGTGGCCATCTTGAGCAGTGGTACCAGCTTTGGCCGTTTCTTACTGCCTTATATTTTTGGGGGATTTTTATTCACGGCATTTTTGTGGTGGTGCAATCAATATGTGCTTCCACCCGCTAATGAAAAATGGGCAAACTTTAATACAAAATATATTGACTTTAATTATGCGGCATACGAAAACACTTCTACTATAAGTAATAAATATTTCAAGCTCGATTCATTTTCGTATGCAGGTGTCAGGTTTTATGACACCGTGAGCAGAACAGGTAATAATTTTTTTATTCAAAAATTTAAAGGAACAAACCTTGCGTACAATTTAAGAGCTCAAAACATAAGATGGGATACCGCTACAAGAAAATGGAAGCTTGAGAATGTTACGGAGCGCCGCATCAATGGTATAAAGTCTGAGGTAACAAAAAGCCCATCCATGCAAATGAATTTCAATTTCAAACCAAGAGACTTGCAGCGGGACGATTACATGAAAGATAAGCTTACCACGCCTGATCTTGATGAATATATAAAACTTGAGAAAATAAGAGGCGCAGAAAATGTAAACACATTGCTGTTGGAAAAATATAACCGCAGCGCCAGCCCGGCATCTGTTTTTATTCTCACCCTTATAGGCGCTTCTTTGGCTTCCCGCAAAATTCGCGGTGGCAGCGGCTTTCATCTCGCCATCGGCGTACTCATTTGCGTATTGTATATTTTGGTTGGAAGATTTTCTTCTGTGTTTTCAATGAAGGGAAACTTCAATCCATTTATCGCCGCGTGGTTACCAAATATTGTTTTTGCTTTGCTTGCCTATTATCTATATAGAAAAAGTTCCCGCTAAGATTGCTTTTAGTTTTCGTCCTTGCCCTGTTATTAATAATTTCATTTGTTTAGCGTTCGGTGTAATGTTAACTTTAGGGCGATACGATTTTCCACTTGCAAAGCATACGTAATTTTTAAAAAATCTATTATATGGGTGTAGTTCAAGACAGGTTTAAAGAAAAAGCAGATAATTTATCAGCCGAAGTAAAAGACATATTGCAGGAACACGGCGACCGTGTAATTGGGGAAGTAAAACTCTCCCAAATTTACCAGGGTATGCGTGGGATCACAGGCCTTGTTACTGAAACTTCGCTCCTTGATTCGCAGGATGGCATTAGGTTTCGGGGCTATTCTATTCCTGAGCTGCAGGAGAAATTACCGAAAGCCGAAGGAGGCAGCGAGCCTTTACCCGAGGGCTTATTTTATTTAATGCTTGTAGGGGAATTGCCTACAGAAGAAGATGCGCAGCATGTAAGCAATGTATGGCAACGTCGCAGCCATGTGCCAAGCCATGTGTTTTCTACCATAGAAGCTTTGCCCCTAAGTACACATCCAATGACGCAGTTTGTAGTTGGAATAATGGCGCTGCAAACAGAAAGCCGCTTTGCAAAAAAATATGCGGAAGGCATGAATAAAAAAGATTATTGGGCCGCCACTTTCGAAGATTGCATGGACCTGATAGCAAGGTTGCCACGCATTGCAGCGTATATCTATCGCCGTAAGTATAAATTTGGTAACCATATTCAGCCAGACGGCTTATTGGATTGGGCAGGCAATTTCGCCCACATGCTTGGCTTTGAAGACGAAAGTTTCAGGGAACTTATGCGATTGTACATGACCATACATTGCGATCATGAAGGCGGAAATGTATCTGCTCATGCGACACACCTCGTGGGCTCTGCCCTAAGCGATCCATACCTTGCTTTTGCTGCAGGAATGAACGGGCTTGCCGGCCCATTGCACGGCCTGGCAAACCAGGAAGTGATCAAGTGGATTTATGAAATGCAGAAGGAACTTGACACTGATTTACCTACCAATGAACAGATAGCCGGATACGTCGAAAAAACACTGGCCGAGGGTAAGGTGGT
>JALYYM010000179.1 GCA_030946565.1 Bacteroidota bacterium
GTGGATGTTAAAGCAACTATCGTATTATCTTTTAAAACCGCCACGCTATTCCACAAGGCTGTAGCATTTGATGGTATTTTAAAAGGAACCGAGGGATTGGTAAAATGTAGCGCCTCCGCATCGCCAATTACCACAACCATCTCTGCATTATGTACATCCTGCT
Source organism: Bacteroidota bacterium (assembly GCA_030946565.1). The sequence continues at coordinate 164 of JALYYM010000179.1, forward strand.
TGCCATTTCTGAATTCTGTGGATTGATAAGAGAGCAAAGTATTACCATTAGAAAACATCGCTAAATAAGGCGCCCCGGCATACACATCTTCTTTTAAAGAATCTTGCAACGCATACTTACGGTACGGGCTACCCGAAGTTATTGTGCCTTGCCAATTCTTTTTCAATGTTGAGCGTATGATATACGGCTTGAAATTTACAAACCCATTATCTTCAATTGAAAATAAAATTTCCTTTGTTGCCGGTAAATAAACAGGCACGGGCATGCCATCCCTGCTGCCTTTTCTGAAAGAAACAATCTCCGGTTTTGTAGTCCATGTTTTTCCATTATCAAATGACCGAAGCAGTGATATATTTTGTTCATCAGAACTTGTATATGGCCCTTCATCAGAAAAAAATAATTGTATTTCGCCAGAAGGTAATTGTAGAGCTGCAGGCTCCCAGCAACCATTTTTAAATTGGTATCCGGCTTCATAGAGCAATTGATCGTCTTTCCATGTTACACCTTCATCATAACTTTTCGCGATGCGTATGCCGAAATGTTTTGTAGTATCTGTATTATGTCCCGAAGGTCTCGGATTGTAACAAACAAGTAAAGAGCCATCATTCAATTTTGTTATATCAGGCGCATCCATCCGGATGTCATTTGCTTTAGCAGCGACAATTACCGGCTCAGACCAATGATCTCCTTTATCATCACTGCGAACAATTTCTGTGTTACCATTGGAGGCCGCATAAACTGTAACCAGCATACCATTTTTTAATTCAATCATACGTGCATAACCGCCAGTAGCAATGTATCGAAGGGTAGTTGTATCCCAGGCGATAGACATCTGAGAAGGATCAAAAGGTTGATCAGGTAAAGACCTTTTTTGAGCAAAACACAATTGATGTAATACAATAAAAAGTAAAGAAAGAAGATGTTTATTTAGTGATATTTTTTTCATGGCCACATTGTTTCAAAAAAATATTTACTGAAAAAAAATGTTTTCTTACCATAATATTTTCGCAGTACACTTCTGATTATTTTTCAGAAAGAAATGTAAACGTACTTGAAATTAAGATGCAATAAATGACTACTTTAGTTTACCTTTTTTGATGCGCAAATGTACATTTTACAAGGAGCATTTATATTTTTTTAGATCATGAAAATATCTCAGCCAACCACATGATAAAAGCCTTTTATTTAATCCCGTTATTATTTTTAACTGCCGTGTTTCCCGTATTCGCTCAACGCATTGATAAGCTCAAAGTGTTCATGGATTGCAGCAATACCTTCTGCGATCAGAATTACATACGCTCAGAAATAAAAGTGGTAGATTTTTTACGTGACCGCATGGCCGCTAACATACATATATTAATAACATCTCAGCGTGCAGGTGCGGGGGGCCAGAAATACCAAATGATTTTTTACGGGCAAAATATTTTTGAGGGCTACAAAGACACGCTTCAGTTTACTACCCAGGCTACAGCAACCGCCGATGAAAAACGAAGCCAGATGTTGCAATATCTTATGCTCGGCCTTTCACCGCTTATTGCAAAGACTGCCCTTGCCAACAACGTTTTAATTTCTATGAACGCAGGCAACGATTCCGCCGCGATTACAACTCCTGCCGGGGATAAGTGGAACTACTGGTTCTTTAGAATAAACTTAAACGGCAATTTAGATTACGATAAGGTATATCAAAGCAGCCGTTTTAATACCCGTTTGTCGGCTGATAGAATCACCAGTGATTTAAAGCTGGAATTCGATATATACCGTAGCAGCGAAACATCGGCGTACGACTACCAGGATTCATCAGGAAGCACAAAATTTAAGATTACTAATAGCGGCTACGGTTTTTATAACAGTGTAGTGAAAACGATTTCACAACATTGGAGTTATGGATACCAGTTCAGGTATAGCAATAACACATTTTCAAATTATAAAAGCAAATTTTATTTCAACCCGGCATTAGAATATAACATATTTAACTATAGGGATGTCAATAATAAATTCTTTGTAATACGCTATGGACTTGACGTTGCAGCCAACACATATTATGACAGCACCATTTTTAACAAGATAAAAGAAACACTCTACGGCCAGACACTTTCTGCCGCAGTAACCTTAAATCAAAAGTGGGGAACCTTTAACAGCGGGCTCTATTATCACAACTACTTCCACGATTTTAGTTTAAACCATCTCTCGCTAAGAATTAATCTTGATGTAAGAATTACCGGCGCATTATCGTTTAATGTTTTCGCTTCCGGCAGTGTCGTTCACGACCAGGTCAATCTCGCTAAAGGAGATGCTTCTGCTGAAGATGTGCTCAGCCGCCGGAGACAATTGGGTTCTGCATATAATTTAAATACTTCTTTTGGCCTAACATATCGCTTCGGCAGTAAATTCAATAATGTGGTTAACCCTCGGTTTGATGGTTATGGAGGATTTTAGGCAAAAGTGTGGATGCGGTATTTTTTCATAATTGTATTTCCTTTACAAGCTGCCTGAAGGCACAAACTGTGCCGGCAGATTATTTTAAAAGCGTCACTATTCCTTTCAGGCGAATCACATTTGTGCTACCTGCTCTTGTGTAATTGCATATCCATGTGTAAATGCCAATGCCGGCAGGAGCGCCGTTTATCGCGCCATCCCATCCCTTGGTTACATCAAATGACTCAAATATTTTTTGTCCCCACCTGTTATAAATACTACAATTAAAATAAGTAAGATGATATGCATTTAGAATTTTGAATACATCATTTATCCCATCATTATTTGGTGTGAATGCATTTGGAAACATAATGATGCAAGCCCTTTCATTTACTAAAGTATTTTTAATGGCAGTGCCGCATTTATTAGTAACTCTTACAGAATACATTCCGCCATGCGTTACAACAAAACTGCTTTTTATTGAACCATCCTGCCATAAATAAGAATCGAAATCTCCTGGCGCAAGAACGATTGAATCGCCGGTGCATAATATAGTGTCAGCATAAGGATTGACGTTTATATCCGGCAATATTTTAAGATTAATAGTATGTACAGAATCGCAACCATGCGCAGAAGAATACATTAGATTATATGTTCCCGCTTCGCTATAGCCGTTATAGGATGTTCCAAAACAAATAGCCGTATCAAAGACCGATGATAATTTAGGATAAACTATAAGATTGAGTGTTCGTGTGCTATCGCAACCATTACTGCCGGTAAACACATTGGTGTAAGTTCCGGAAGTAGTGTAACCTTCATAAGCTTCCCCTTCACAAATTTGTTGGTTAATGATTGAAGTAACTTTACGGCTAACCGTTACCGTTATGCTGTTAGAAATTGCGGGAGTATTACATGGAATGCTGCTTTTAAAAATACAATTTATTACATCTCCTGTGGTTAAAGCACTCGTTGTAAATGTATCGCTATTGGCTCCCACAGGGTTTCCATTTAATTGCCATTGAAAAGAGGGAGAACTTCCACCGTAAGTAGTAATGGCTGTAAATGTTGCCGCATTGCCCTGGCAAATTATATTTGAAGATGCAGTGATATTTATAGTGCGCACATCATTTTGATAAACGATCACAGTAAACGGATTTGATGAAACCCTGCAGGTATTCACACCAATATTATTTTGCTCCGCTACAGATAGCCGGTACAGGTAAGTACCGCCGGCAGTGGGTTTCCGGGTATAAGTATCAGCCGTAGCTCGCGGTATATCCATCCATGTGCCACCATTGTTGGTACTGATCTGCCATTGATATGCGGTAGAAAAATAACAGTTCTCAACTTTCGAAAGCAGCAAAATATTGCCGGTGTTATTGAGGCAAACCATCGCCGTGTCACTGCCGGACGTAGCGCTGCTGATTGATACATCCGGGCCGACCGGGCGAAAAGTAATATCATCGAGGCCTACATCATTGCCAACTCCACCGGGCGCATTATTCCGCATGCGCAGTACGACTGTTGACACATTGGGTGGTATGGTAAAATTGAACCCGTATTGTTTCCAGGTAACTGGGTTTACAATAGGAATGTCGCCCGTTTGATAAGTATCTAAAATAGTCCCGTCTGTTTTTTCAATCGTCAATGTAATATTGGGAAGCGTGCCGGTAACACTGCACATATTAATCATCCATGCGGCAAACTGGTAAGTGGTGCCGCTGCATAAACCATCAATCGTTTGGATATAAAAATCACTTGGCTGGTAAGATGCATTGATCAACATAAAATAACCATTTACATCGCCGGTGTGGTCATACGTTGTATGCCACACCACATCATTGCCAAAACATCCGGTAGTGTAATTAAGAATGGAATAGTTGCCATCAGGCGGGCAAGTAGATGCAACATACCCTAATGAACTTGTAGTATTTGCAGGCAATGGCGGCCCGAATGAAGAACCTGATCCAAAAGTAATATTTACAATGGGGTCGCCTACAGAACCGGTACAGGTTTGGGATTG
>JALYYM010000108.1 GCA_030946565.1 Bacteroidota bacterium
GATGAATCCAATGTGGAGATTACTACAATACCTTTTCGGTAATGGTCAACAACTTTATACAATGAATAGAGCCGTCCATCGTGCATGTAAGGATATGTAACCGAAACATTACGTAAGCTGGGCACAATAAATTTTAATGAATCCGCAGGGTCACCTGTTATCCGCATTCGTCCATAATCTTTAAGGTAATCATTTAAGGCCAGGCCATTATTTCTATAAGATTCATCCGTAAACAAAGGTTCTTTATGGCAGTTTGCACAATGCGCTTTGAAGAGTTCATATCCATGTGCTTCTGCATTATTAAAACTGTCTTCACCTCTCTTCACTTTATCGTATTTTGAATCGGCTGAAACCATCGAGCCTACAAATTGTGCAATAGCTTTCAACATTCTCTGACTGTTAATCAGAGAACTTCCAAAGGCAGATTTAAACAAGCGTATGTACGCAGTGTCTTTTTTTAATTTCAATAAAACAGAGTCAATATTTTCCGCCATTTCATTTGGCGCCGTCATGGGGGAAAGTGCTTGTACTTCTATGTGGTTTACTCCTCCATCCCAATGATATAATTTTTTCCAGGCGAGGTTAAAAAGCGGCAACGCATTACGTGTTGTAAAGTGGTCGTGAAAGCCGTGGCTAAGATCATGATCGTATGTGGAGAACGCTGCAAATTGCTGATGGCACGATGCGCAGGCAAAGTTGCCGTCTTTGCTAAGCCGCCCGTCATAAAATAATTTTCTTCCTAATTGAAACCCTTCTTCAGTGAGTGGATTATTTGCAAAAATATTTGATGAGGGTGATGGCCAGCCGGGGGGTACTTCTAATTTTAAAGGTGTAGTGGCATTTACATAAAAATCAACCGTGTACTTTTTACCGGCCTCCAATAAAAATGTAGAGGCAACGATAAACATACAAATCAATATAGTGATCTTTCTTTTTTTCATAAGTGTTCGTCGTGTAGCCCTAATGGTTAGGTAGCTTATTCCTCAATTACTTTCTCAAGGTGAAACATGTTTGCATAATTATCGCTGATATTCTTTGCATTAATGCCTGGCGTGGTGATAACAGGATGATCAGTAATTTTTATATCATGGATATTCTGCCAACATGTATTTATATCGGCATCTATCATAAACGTATAAGTCTTGTGGGCCTTGAATACAGTGGTTGTTGAAGGCAAATTAAAGACGACTTCTCTAAGCACATTGTATTGGCCTGAGAAACCACCAATGTGAAATTCATATTTATTATTCACCACTGTAGAAGCCGGCGAATTGCCTTCCATTTTAACCATTACATAGCCGCTGTTCCACGTCCAGAACATATCGTTTGCAGGATCCAGCGCATCCGTTTGAGCGCCTGATACATTGTGCAAACTATCTACGCCCAATAAGAATTGCAGTGAATTATACTTTCCTTCCTGCACATTAAAACTAAAGCTCTGCGATTCATCTTTGCTCTGATCTATTAGGTGATAACTATTATTTTCCCGGAAAGTATTTGAAGCATTTTTTAAAGAAACATTGGAAATATAATATCGCAATTTTGAGATCGTATATTTTTCATTAAACGGATTTGTATAGATAGAATCGTTTAGAACAATCTTCGAATAATTTACTGTATTTACAAAAGTGATTTTTACGGTAGATTCATTAGCACGAGATGGAGATATGCCGGCTGGTTGTAATTTACCAGGCAATACATCCGATACATTTTTTTTATTTTTAAAAGAAATAAAAAAAGCAGAAAACAACATGGCAACGGCAAGCGTTCTGTTTATTTTAAAATCAATCATCTGCATTTTTTATTTTCTTACGGCTTTCTTTTATTTGCGACTTTTCTTTTTTTACTTTTTTTCTCTTTGCCCTGGAAGCCTTTGTCGGTTTAGTTGGCTTTCTTTTTTTCCTTTTGATGAGGGCATTATTTATCAGCAGCAGCATCTTCAAAATAACCTCTTCTTTGTTGCCAAGCTGTGACCTTTCTGACTGGCTTTTGACAAGGAAAAATCCCTTATCAGTAATTTTATTGGCTAGCTTTTCGTGTATAATTTCCTTTTGCTTCTCTGATAAAATTTCAGACGAAGCGACATGAAACCAGCCCTCCACCATGGTCTCCACCTTATTTACATTTTGTCCTCCACTTCCTCCACTGCGGGCTGTTTTAAATTTTATTTCTTTTAAAACATTTACCATCCTTCAAATTTACAAAATAGAAAGAGTATGTGACCGATGAACGTCAGGTTCAATTAATACGTAATTTGTAAATAGTTAATTTTTATAAGAACGAAAAAATTGACATTTTTGCACATAACCACTGTAAATGAAGTTAAACGGTATATACAATTCCCTTTGCGAAAGAAAAAAATCCGGTAAAAAATCATTTGCCGTATTAATTGACCCCGATAAAGTGGACGATGATAAAATGCACCAGCTTATTAAACTGGCGGTGGCAGCGAAGGTTGATTATTTTTTAGTGGGCGGCAGCCTTGTTATTTCTAATTACCTTGATGAGTGTGTAAAGACTATAAAAAACAACTGCTCCATTCCCGTTATCCTCTTCCCCGGCAGTCCCAATCAAATATCACGCTATGCCGATTCACTACTTTACCTCTCGCTGATAAGTGGCCGCAATGCAGACTTATTGATTGGCCAACATGTAATAAGCGCACCTTTTATAAAGAAAAGTGGCCTCGAGATAATGAGCACTGGCTATATGGTAATTGATGGCGGAGCGCCTACTACGGTCTCTTATATTTCTAATGCGGCCCCATTGCCGGCGGATAAAAATGAAATAGTAATGTGCACCGCCATGGCCGGCGAAATGCTGGGCATGAAATTAATTTATATGGATGCGGGAAGCGGCGCCAAGAGAGCCATCTCTGAAAGCATGATAGAAAAAGTACATGAATGCATTTCTGTTCCGTTGATTATTGGCGGCGGCATCACCGATCCTGAAAAAGC
>JALYYM010000109.1 GCA_030946565.1 Bacteroidota bacterium
ATTTTTTGTGAATAGCATTGGTAAGAAAAAATAAAGGCAAAAAATAAAAGAAGAGAAAGCCGGTAAGTTTTCATTTCAGATAATTACGTTGCAAAAATCAGCATAGGATTTAATATAAAAAGTTAAACCCCTGACCCCTAAAGGGGGACCAGCATAGGTAAGGGCTTTCAAGTCACAGCTTTGTTCCCCTTTAGGGGCTATGGGTTTTTACAAAAGCATGTACACTTGCAGCCATCGCACTTTCAGATTGCTTATTCATGCATTTAAAATGACCGAGCGGACATTTATCAAAACCAATTTTACTGCACGGGCGGCACCAGAGTTTATTTACCTGGAATATTTCATGCATGGTTTGATAAGGATACATGCCAAATGAAGGAACGGTATTACCCCAAACCGAAAGTGTATTTTTTTTGAAAGCTGCCGCAATATGCATAAGCCCCGTATCATGGCTGATCACCATTTTTGAACGCCGTAAAAGATCGGCAGATTCATTCAATGAAAACTTACCACAGGCGTTGTAAATTCTTATCGGGTCTGCCCGTGAAATTTCAAGGCCGTTATAAAAATCTTCATTCCCTCCCAATAATATTATCGGGTAATGGATCATGCTGCACAAGGCAGCCAATTTTGCCTGGGGCAATTTTTTTGTGTTATGTGCAGCCCCTATCACGATGGCTATGTAGCCTTGCGAGTGAGAAAAGGGTATATCATTTTCTTTTACATAATCATTTTCAGGAATAAAATAATCCAGGCCAAGCCCATCATTTACTACACCTAAAAAAGAAACAGTTTCCATGTAACGTTCCACGATATGTTTATGAGGCATGAGGTTTATCTTAAGATTTGTAAGCAACCACTTTCTTGTGTTAAGCTTATCGAAAGAACGAAAGGGAATTTTTTTTAAAGCTCTTTTTATCCTGAGTGTTCGCAGGTTATTATGCAGGTCAATAATGTAATCAAATCGTTCAGCCTTTAAGTCGTCAATCGTTTCTGAAAGATCGTTTTCCAGGCAGTGCACTTTATGAACGTAAGGGTTAGATCTTACAATTCCGGCAAAGTTTTTTTTGGTGAGGTAATGGATTTCTGCCTCAGGGTATTTTTTTTTCAGGCAGCGTATAACCGGTGTCGTTAGAACGATATCGCCAATGGAAGAAAACCGAATGAGAAGAAGCTTCATTGAATGAATTTTGTGCAAGCCAGCCCCCTATCCCCCGAAGGGGAAATAAGACGGACTGAAAGACGGTTTACCATTTCTTTTGAACCATTTAGTTATTTTACCATTCAATAATTCCCCGAAAAAATTATTTACTGAAAAGGAAATATCATGGACTGAAAGACGGTTTACAATTCAACAGTGCGATATTTCAAACCATTCAAAACCTTTCAGCTGTTCAATCTTTCGACCTTTAACTATTAACCAATTAACTAATCAACTAATCAACAAATCAACCATTCAACTCTCCACATAATTCAATTCTTTATGAAATGTTTCTTCTGTATTTACGGCAGCGATGATTGTTATTATCATTATGATTACGCCAGTCAGCAGGCCGCTAAGGCTATAGGTAAAATAATTTTGCAGCCCGTTAAATAACAACAACATTAATGGCAAGGATCCGCGAACCATATTTGGAATGGTGGTAGCTGCCGTGGCCCGCAGGTTAGTGCCAAATTGCTCTGCACCCATTGTCACGAATATTGCCCAGAAGCCCGTCGCGAAGCCAAGCCCCGCAGTGATCCAATAAAAATTTGCAGCCGTGCTTTTTTCTGTTTGCATAAAAAAAAGCGCAACCATTACTATCGTGATTGCATAAAAAATGTACAACGTTTTTTTTCGGCTTTTCAATGCCTGGCTAAGAAGGCCGGCTAGTACGTCGCCGATAGAAATTGCTACGTAAGCGTACATCGTTGCCTTACCAGGATTTATCTCTTCAGGCATTCCAAAACTTTTTGCAAACTTATTAGAGAAAGCAATTAAAATTCCGATTACGAACCAGGTCGGAAGGCCCAATAAAATACTGCATAAATATTTTTTAAACCGATGTGCATTATTAAAGAACATTAAGAAATTTCCTTTGGAAATATTTTTTTCAAGAGACTGATACATGCCGGATTCAAAAATACTGATGCGCATAAACAGCAGGATAATTCCTAAGCCGCCGCCAATAAAATAACAAATTCGCCAGTCATATTTTTGCGAAATAAAAAACGCAACTACGGCACCCAAAAGGCCAATGCCTGCAACCATAGATGTGCCAATTCCCCTTTGCTCTTTTTTTAATAATTCAGATACTAATGTAATGCCGGCTCCAAGTTCACCTGCCAGACCGATACCCGCGATGAATCTTGCAATGGCATATAGAGGCACTGTATGCACAAAGCCATTCGCAATGTTTGCTAAAGAATATAAAATGATGGAACCAAAGAGAACACTTAATCTTCCTTTTTTATCGCCGGCAATTCCCCAAATGATGCCGCCAATCAAGAGGCCAATCATCTGGATACCGATTATAAATTCTCCCTGCTTA
>JALYYM010000230.1 GCA_030946565.1 Bacteroidota bacterium
TCTAAATAAAAATTTAAAAAATCATTTGACGAAGCCTTTGCAGGCTTCGTTTTTATATTAATTTTTTCTCAGGTTTGTTTAGTCTATGTCTCGCACTCGACAATAAATTTATCAAGTTTATTTATGAATTAACCTCGAAGAAATGCCTTAAATATTTTAGCTGGTTTATTTATTTGCATATCAATTACAATAATATAAATTTTACTAAAATGAAAAAGAAGCCGGTAAACCAAATTACTATCACTGGTTCATCATCCATCAATAGCCGGTAAAATCAACTTTCCTCCTTTGGTCATTCTTTTATTACACAATCACGATTTTCACTATTGTGAATAAATGTTTTTTTAGAATATCTAAAATAAATTGATATTTTTCTATTTCGTAAATAGCTAAAATCACAGACTTCTTAAAATAAAATTTTCAATAACAATAATGCTTTAATCTATGGAAAAAAAATATCCCTTCTTCTTCAGGTCAACAGTTACACTTTTTGGCTTGATGTTGTTTGTATACCTACTTTACGTACTTAAGGCAATTCTAATTCCCATTGCATTCGCTACGATGATTGCTATTTTATTAAATCCGTTTGTTAACTGGTTGAGGCAAAAAAAAGTCCCTAATATAGCAGCGATAATAATTGCTTTATTAGCAACGATTTTATTGGTTGCCGGTATTATGGTTTTTATCTCCTCCCAAATTGTAAAGTTCACCCACAATATGCCTGCCTTGCAAGAGAAGTTTGCAATGCTTTTTCATCATTTTCAACTGTGGCTGCAGGATAACTATTCCCTCACTTTAGAAAAACAACAACAACTTTTATCAGATGCCGGCGCTAATCTCAAACCATTAATAGGTCAAACATTGGGTACCGTATTAGGTACTTTAAGTGTAATTGTTTTGCTGCCGATTTATATCTTTTTAATGCTGTTTTATAAAACCCTTATTTTAAATTTTTTGTACGAAATTTTCTCGGAGCAAAACTCCAAGCATGTGTCAAATGTTCTAAAAGAAACAAAAAGTGCTATCCAAAGTTATATGGTGGGCCTGCTGCTGGAAGCCTTGATAGTAGCGATTATGAACTCTGCGGCCCTTATGCTTTTAGGGGTTAAATACTCCGTATTGATCGGGGTAATCGGGGCGCTCTTAAATATTCTTCCTTACATAGGAGGCATCATTGCGATAGCCATTCCGTTGCTTATTGCCACTGTTACTAAAGATGGGTTTTCAACACAGATAGGCATCATCATCGCTTATATGGTAATTCAATTTATTGATAACAATATTTTGGTTCCAAGAATTGTTTCCTCAAAAGTAAAAATCAATGCACTTGTATCTATTGTGATCGTTTTACTTGGAGCGGCCGTATGGGGAGTTGCCGGGATGTTTTTGTCTATACCTTTTGTGGCAGTATTAAAAATAATTTTCGATAGGGTAAACGAATTAAGGCCGTGGGGAAAACTGCTGGGTGATGAAGTTCCGGTTTACCACAAAGGGCAGCTATGGACTTTTCGCAGTAAAAGGAAAAAATCACTTTCAGAAAAAATCACTTCAGAAAATTGAACCGGGTCATTTATATTTAATTGCAAAAAATAAATGCACTTCAATAAACCGGCTTCCAGGTACAGCTTACTTTTTTTGTGTGGCCCCCTTCTTAGGCCCGGGTTTATGGGAAGCTGTTTTTTTTGATGCACTTTTTGTCGCACTACTTTTCCTGGGAACTTTTGCGCCTTCTTCCCTTGCTTCTGAAAGCCCGATTGCAATGGCCTGTTTCGGGTTGGTAACGTTTTTACCGCTACCGCCACTTTTTAATTTACCCTCATGCATTTCATGCATTGCCTTTTCTACTTTTTTTCCAGCACCTTTAGAATACTTTGCCATGATTATATAATTTAAAAGTTAATAATATTTAATCATAGTAATTCTTATGCCAAAATTTAAGAGGGGAAATCTATTGCTATGTTAATTGAAATGCGGGGTTCTTTTCGTGAATAGTGATTTCTCAATTGTGAATTGTTGCCCATTCACCATTGGCAATTCACACTTAATATGACATTAGTTTACATCAAGCTCGTTGATTTCTTTTTTGAATTTTTGCGGAAGAACAAGAGATTTAATAAATCCGTCCAGCCTTATTTTCCGGCTCAGCTTATACAGCGGAACGATGGGAGAGAGCAAAGAATAATTTTTCATATTCAGCAGCAGGCGTACTTTTTCGGGAACCACCATTGCCTGCCCTTCCAGCAATACAGCATATCTAAAACTGCCAAGGTGCTTTCTATATTGACGGTAAAGATCAACTGAGAATTTACTTTTTTCCAGGTCATTTTCCAGGTCATGCTTTCTTACTTTCAGCCATTCCTTATAATTTGTTGGGAGCCCGTTAATATTCATTCTTGTTCCTACGCGATAAAATACGTTGAATACTTCTTCGTATTCGCCTTCAGATAATTTATGCTCAAGCACTTCGTAAGCAGCAATGCTATAATGAATCAACATAAATAAGACATCGCGGTAAGCCCAGTCCGGAATCGCTTTACCCCGCTTACTTTCCACAACTTTATGAATTGATGTGATGGCATCTATTGCTTTAAGTGCGGAATCATTTTCAGCAAAAATTATTTTTCTTGCATAACTAACGGT
>JALYYM010000231.1 GCA_030946565.1 Bacteroidota bacterium
AGTGAAGCATGGAAGAAAGGTGAATGCGAAACTACGGGATGAATGATAAATCACTGCACCCGGCTATGCGGGCAAAAATTTATAGAAAGGCCATTAATAATTATTTGCCCTCTTCCTTTATCTCCCATACCAGAGCGCTTGCACCAAGTATAGCGGCATCAGATTCCTTTAATTCGCTAAATAATAATTTTACTTTATTTTGAAAAATAGGCAGTAGGTTTCTTTCCATATTTTCTTTTACCGGGTCCATCAAAAGCTTGCCGGCTTTTATTACGCCACCAAATAAAATGATCGCTTCAGGTGAGGAGAACATTACAAAATTTGCAAGGGCTTCTCCCAATATTTCACCCGTATATTTAAATACTTCTCTTGCAATATTGTCGCCTTTCAATGCTGCTTCGTATATTTTTTTTGAAGTAATATCATTGGGTAACAGCTTTCTTAAAAGGCTTTCTTCGTTTACTCTTTCTTCAAGCATTTCTTTTGCTGTAAAGGAAATTCCCGTGGCCGATGCATACGTTTCAACACTGCCTCTCATGCCAGTTCCGGCATGGAGGCGCCCGCCCGGGCGGATGATGGTGTGGCCAAGCTCGCCGGCAAATCCATCATGCCCTAAAATGAGATGCCCGTTAGCAACAATGCCACTGCCCACGCCTGTGCCCAGCGTGATCATTATAAAATCTTTCATTCCCCGCGCTGCACCGTACATCATTTCTCCCACTGCGGCTGCATTTGCGTCGTTAGTAAGAGAACAAGGTTTTTTGAATTTCTTAGTGATAAGTTTTGCAAGGGGAATAATACCTTTCCATAAAAGATTCGGTGCGTATTCAATGGTGCCAGTATAATAATTTCCGTTTGGCGCCCCAACCCCGATGCCTTTTATTAAATTTTCGCCACCATTTTCTTCAATGGCCGGCATTATTTTTTCATACAACTCGTCAATGAATTTTTCTACATCATAGTATTTATTAGTGGCTATATCTCCGCGGTGTGTAATGATACCACGATGATTTACGATGCCGAATTTTGCAGATGTGCCGCCTATGTCTATACCAAGGGCATATTCTAATGGAGCGTCCGCATCTCTTGCTCTTATTTCTTTCATCAAAATAAATTTATTTATAGCGTCTATTGATGACTGTTAGATACCAATAGCTTAATTTATTTCTATTAATTTGGGCTTAATGGCCACCCTCACTTTCCAAAGCATCGTAATCAATTCCCTGCCCTTTCAAAATTGACTTTGCTCTTATGGCGTAGAATGCCAGGTACAAGAAACAGGCTACCCCAACGATGTAAGAAAATTGAATGCCTATGATAGCGGGAGAAGCAATATATCCCTGCAACACGCTTATGACGCCACCTCCCATAATCATCATAATTAAAAAATTAGATCCCTCGCTTGTATGTTTACCTAATCCTGCTACTGCCAGGGTAAAAATACAAGGCCATAATGTAGAACAAAATAGTCCCACACTTATGAATGCATAAACACTAACAAGGCCATCAGCCAGCATTCCAATTATAAGCGCGGTAATTCCCAGGCAAGAAAAGATCAACAATTGCCTTGCAGGATTTCCTTTGCTTAAAATATCTGCAACTATCAATACCACAATTATCAGCGCATAAATGTAAAACGGAGTTATATCGTGGTTGGCAACTTTATTGATTATAAGAAAAACAAGAAAGGCCAGGTAAGGCATTACAAAACGAAGCATTTTTTGGGTACTCATTTTAATGTCAAAAGCCCCGACTGAACTGGTCCATCTTCCAATCATAAGGCTTGCCCAATATAAGGATACAAACGGAGCAATATTTTCCGTAGGAAATGCAATGCCACCTGCAGCAATAGCACTTTGTGTATTTGTTACAATATTATTATTTAGCAGCAGCAGATGCTCTTTCATAAACTCAGGGAGATTACTTGCCGTAGAAACTTCCACGCCTACATAAATAAAAATGGCCAGCATACCAAGGGCAAGTTGCCCGTAGCTTACGGCATTTTTTCTATCTACCTGCGGTACTTTATAATTCTGCGGAATGTCAGTAGGCGTTGCAATTATGCTGTCATCATCATCGTGTGTTGCGATCTTGTTAGGCAGATTTGAAAATTTGAAAATAAGCGCCACTACCAGGAACAAAGCGCCTAATATAAGATAAGGGGTTGACACAGCGCTGATACTTGCAACATTAGGAGTGCCGCCTAACACGAGTTTTCCGAATATGGCAAAGCTTACAATCACCGGGCCGATAGTAGTGCCGAAATTATTAACCCCACCAGCCATGCTAAGCCGTTGTGAACCTGTTTTTGGATCGCCCATGGAAATCGCTAACGGGTTGGCCGCAGTTTGCTGAAGGGAATATCCTAATCCAATTATAAATAAACCTGAAATTAATAAAGGAAACGAAGCTGCTTGCGCGGCGGGATAAAAAAGTAAAGCGCCGAGAGCTGAAATAACAAGGCCAAGGGCTATGCCATTTTTGTAGCCGATCTTATTTAATATATCCCCACCTTTTGTTGCCTTTGATATAAAATAATAAAGTATGGCGCCAACAGTGTAAGCAAAGTAAAATGCGAAAGAAATCATTTGCGATTGCCATTGTTCAAGATGCAGTTTTTCTTTAAATACCGGGATGAGGATATCATTACTTGCCGCAACAAATCCCCAGAAAAAAAATACGGTAATTAAAATACCAAATTGAGACCACTTTGTCTTTTGAGTCATTTACAATCGTTTTTAAAATGAAAATTAATTTTCTAATAAAAATTGAAAGTAGTTTTATTTTTTCAAGTATCAATTTTCATTATTAATTTTTTAATAGGAAAATGATGCTTAATTTGAATTCAACTTTTGTTTGAAAATATGGAAGTATTACATGTAAGTGCGGAATGCTATCCCGTTGCGAAAGCAGGCGGATTAGGCGATGTGGTAGGTGCGTTGCCAAAATATCAAAATAAGCTCGGGCATATTGCGAAGGTGGTGATGCCAATGTACCGCACTAAATTTCTAAATGAAAATAGTTTCGAAGTGGTGCATAAAGGCGCTTTTGGCGTATCCAATTATTGGTTTGATTATACCATTATAAGAGAGTCAACTAATAAGTTGGGCTTCGACCTTTATCTCGTGGATATTAATGGATTGCTGGACAGGGAAAAAATTTATGGCTACGACGATGATACTATGCGCTTTGTAGCTTTCCAGATTGCCGTGGTTGATTGGGTAAGTAAATGGAACCATCGCCCGGATGTAATACATGTTCATGATTACCATGCAGCGCTCATTCCTTTCATGATGCAAAATTGCTTTGCATACCGTCACCTTGCTTATATAAAAACAATTCTTACCATTCACAATGCACAGTACCAGGGTTGGATGGGCTGGGATCAATCGGCATATCTGCCGGAATGGGATTCATTTAAGTGGGGCTTGCTTGAGTGGGAGAAAGAAATCAATCCGCTTGCCTGCGGCATAAAATGTGCCTCAAAGGTAAATACCGTAAGCCCGGGTTATTTGGAAGAACTCAGGTATGATGCCAATGGCCTTGAAAGTTTATTTGAATATGAAAAGGGCAAATGCTATGGTATTTTAAATGGAATAGACGCAGACGTGTGGGACCCTGCAACAGATAGTTATCTAGACACAAATTTTGATATTGAAACTTATAAAGAAGGGAAAGCCGCTAACAAAAAATTTTTATGCGACCAGTTTAACCTCGATGAGCGGAAGCCTTTAATTGTTTTTATCGGCAGGCTCGTTGGCGAAAAAGCTGCCGATCTATTGCCCGCCGCCATAGGCGATTCTGTCTATCACATGGAAGGCAGAATGAACTTTTTGATTTTGGGTAGTGGAGAGCCTCATATAGAATATGAACTGGAAAATTTAAAGGGGCCGCTGTTCGGGTATTATAATGCACGCATTGGTTACAATGAAAAGCTCAGCCATCAAATGTACGCGGGTGGCGATTTTCTTTTAATGCCGAGCAGAGTAGAACCATGCGGGCTAAACCAGATGTATGCCTTGCGGTATGGCACGG
>JALYYM010000260.1 GCA_030946565.1 Bacteroidota bacterium
GTGCAGTGGCAGATAAAAAATTGGTTGATGTATCGATCGAAGAATTATCTACCATTACTGGTCAAAAGGCTGTGGCTACCATGTCGAAGAAAGACATATCTAATTTCAAGCTTCGGAAAAATATGCCTATTGGTGCGAAGGTTACTTTACGTGGCGTAAATATGTATGAATTTTTGGATCGCCTTGTTTCTGTTTCTCTTCCACGTGTTAGAGATTTCAAAGGGATAAGTGATAAATCATTTGATGGTCGTGGTAACTATACCATGGGTGTTACCGAGCAAATTATCTTTCCCGAAATTGATATTGATAAAGTAAATAAAATAACAGGATTAGATATCACTTTCGTAACAACTGCGAAGACTAACGAAGAAGCATTCGAACTGCTTAAAGAGTTAGGGATGCCCTTTAAAAATGTAAAGAAATAAGTAGCAAGTAGTGAGAAGCAAGTAGCATGCGCGAACGTTTTTCCTGCTACCTGATACTCACATCACGATACTAAATAGATAAAAATTATGGCTAAAGAGTCAGTGAAGGCAAGGCAAAGAAAGCGCGAAAAAATGGTGGCGCAATATGCTGAGAAAAGAAAAGCATTGAAAGAAGCAGGCGATTATAAGGGACTTGATCTTCTTCCGAAGAATGCTTCACCTGTGCGTTTAAAAAATCGTTGCCAGCTTACAGGCCGCCCCAGGGGATACCTAAGGCACTTTGGCCTTTCAAGAAATATCTTTCGTGATATGGCTTTGGCCGGGAAAATTCCGGGAGTAAAAAAAGCAAGTTGGTAAACCCCTAACCCTATCCAAAGAATTTCTGTGGAAAAGGGGAACAAGGAGAAGATTATAAGAATAAGAAATTAAAAGACAAAACAAATAAAATGGTTACGGATCCGATAGCAGATTATTTAACAAGAATTAGAAATGCCCAAATGGCGAGCCATAGGGTTGTTGAAATTCCAGCAAGTAATTTGAAAAAGCGCATTACTGAGATTTTGTATGATAAAGGATACATTTTAAAATACAAATTTGAAGATGATACAAAGCAGGGGTTGATAAAGATCGCTTTAAAGTACGATCCTCAATCAAAGCTTCCGGCTATCCATAGTCTGGAAAGAATCAGTCGCCCGGGATTGCGTACTTACTCCAAGCCTGATGAATTTAAAAGAGTAAAAAATGGTTTAGGTATCGCTATCGTTTCTACCTCTAAAGGAGTAATGACAGATAAAGAAGCGAAGTCTCAGAATGTGGGTGGTGAAGTTCTATGTAATATTTATTAATTTTTTTGGTAAGAAATTAAGCCTTAGTCGTGGCTGAACACTACCAATTAGTATAAAAAAATAAACCGGCTATGTCAAGAATTGGTAAAAATCCTGTTACAATTACAAACGGTGTAAATGTAAGCGTAGGAAAAGATAATGTGATAACTGTAAAAGGTCCTAAAGGTGAGTTGAAGCAAGCAGTTGACCGCGATATTAAAGTAGAAGTGAAGGATGATAAAGTAGAATTTTCACGGCCTACAGATCAAATCCGTCACAAAGCAATGCATGGCCTTTACCGCTCACTTGTAAATAACATGGTGCAAGGTGTTACTGAAGGTTATATAAAAAAGCTTGAGTTAGTGGGTGTAGGTTACAAAGCCTCTAACCAGGGAAATCTTCTTGATTTATCATTAGGCTATTCTCATAATATTGTGGTGGAAATACCAAAAGAGTTATCTGTTGTAACTGCACAGGAGAAAGGTAAGAATCCGATTATAACACTTGAAAGTATAGATAAACAATTACTTGGTGCTGTGGCAGCTAAAATTCGCAGCCTTCGTAAACCTGAACCTTACAAAGGAAAGGGTGTGAAGTTTGTTGGTGAAGTTTTACGTAGAAAAGCTGGTAAGTCTGCTGGCAAGTGATGAGTGATCGGTGATGAGTCATTAGTTAAACAAAAACCGGAGATCAAAATAAAATAAAATGAATTCAAAAGTTTCTGCCAGGCAAAAAATAAGATATCGCATTCGCAAAAAAATCAGCGGAAGCGCATCTAAGCCGAGGCTCAGCGTTTTTAGAAGTAATACTGAAATTTATGTTCAGTTAATTGATGACGAAAACGGGACGACTTTAGCATCGGCATCTTCCCGTCAAAAAGATGTAGCTGCTCAAAAAGTAAACAAGGTTGAAAAAAGCAAACTTGTAGGTGCCGCGATAGCCCAAAAATCTGTGGACTTAGGCATTACTGACGTTGTGTTTGATAGAAGCGGTTATATATATCACGGACGTATTAAGGCAGTAGCTGAAGGTGCCAGAGAAGGTGGATTAGTATTTTAAAAGCCCCCTATCCCCCGCCCAAAGGGCTCCTATGGAGAAAGGGGGGACAAGACGGATTATACAATAGTGAAATAGGACGGATTTGAAGAAATAAATAAATAACGCTAATACTCCACGTCCCTCTCCTTCGGAGAGGTGTTGGGGCAAGGCTAAAATCGTTATAATGTTAAAAGCAAATACACAAAGGATTAAAGGTGCTGATCTCGAACTTAAAGAGAAAGTTGTTTCTATTAACCGTGTTGTGAAAACCACAAAAGGGGGAAGGGCATTCAGTTTTTCTGCACTCGT
Organism: Bacteroidota bacterium; assembly: GCA_030946565.1. Next base: position 2,597 of record JALYYM010000260.1, read on the forward strand.
GGTGGTCGGTAATGAAGCTGGTGTTGTAGGACAGGGTTTAGGTAAAGCAAAAGAAGTGCAGGAAGCAATTCTTAAAGGCATTGACGATGCAAAGAAAAATCTTATTAAAGTTCCTATAATGCATGGTACTATACCTCACGAACAGTGGAGTAAAGAAG
>JALYYM010000262.1 GCA_030946565.1 Bacteroidota bacterium
AATTTTATCCCTAAAGATTTTGCGGTTCCTAACGATGCAAAATATTTCCACATCACTACCAACAATACTATCTATGGCACGCAGTGGCAAACGATTCCTAAAGTAAGTATGCCAATCGTTGCTGATATGTGCAGCGATATATTTAGCCGCAAGTTGGATTTCAATTCTTTTGGAATCATTTTCGCAAGCGCCCAAAAAAATCTGGGGCCGGCGGGTGTTAATCTTGTTGTTGTAAATAAAAATATTTTAGGAAAAGTAAAGCGGGCAATACCCACTATAATGGATTACCGCAATCATATAAAGGAGCAAAGTATGTTGAATACGCCACCTGTTTTTGCGGTGTATGTATGCCTGCTCACTTTGCGTTGGCTTAAACAACTAGGTGGCATAGACGCAATTGAAAAAATGAATAATGAGAAAGCTGATATTCTATATAATGCTATAGATGCGAGTTCTATTTTTATACCAACTGCCGCAAAGGAGGATAGAAGTAAAATGAACGCCTGCTTTGTAGTAGACGACAAAGACCTGGAGAAAAAATTTCTTGATTTTGCCACGGAACATAATATATACGGCATAAAAGGCCATCGCTCTGTGGGGGGCTTCAGGGCATCAATGTACAACGCTTTGCCACTCAGCAGTGTAGAATACCTGGTGCAAATAATGAACGAGTTTGAAGAAAAGGTTTAAATTTTTTTATGGCGCTGCAAACGACTGCAACAAAGTATTGATAAACATCTTCTTCTAATTAAACAATTTTCTTAAAATGCTTCAATAAGATAATTCTTTACTGATGCAGTATATTTGCAACCCTTGTAAATATTAACCCCCATAAGAAACAACGTTACCATACATGATCTCTATTTCACCATTTAAAGCGTTGAGGCCGCAACCCCAGTTCGCAAAGCAGGTAGCCTCACGCCCTTATGATGTGCTTAGCAGTAAAGAAGCAAAAGTAAAAGCAGAAGGCAATCCCTATTCCTTTCTTCATATTACCAAAAGTGAGATTGACCTTCCCGCAAACACGGATGTGCATAGCAAAGAAGTTTATGAAAAGGCGAAGGAAAATCTTGACGCTTTTATTAACAGGCCAATACTTTTTTTCGAAAGCAAGCCTTGCTATTATATTTATAAACTGGTAATGAATAATAAAGAACAAACAGGGCTTGTATGCTGCAGTTCGGTAGATGATTATGAGAAGGGCCTGATAAAAAAACATGAATACACGAGACCAGAAAAAGAAGAAGACCGCATCAATCACATTAAGACAACAAGGGCGCAAACGGGCAATGTTTTTCTTGCGTACCGGTCACTTGATACCATAAATGAAATAATAGAAAAATGGAAGGGTGCTAAAAGCCCGGTGTATGATTTTGTTACTGATGATAATGTGCAACATTCCATTTGGGTGATAAATGATGAGAAGGTAATTGACAGCATTACAGAAGTATTTAAAACAGATGTTCCCTGCACATATATCGCAGACGGGCATCACCGTGCAGCTTCGGCGGCAAAAGTAAAATACCTGATGGCTGACAGCGAAGAAGCGGGACATTTTTTGACCACCTTATTTGCTTCAGACCAATTACACATTTTGCCATATAATCGCGTGGTGACTGATCTTAACGGTCTTTCCCGGGATGAGTTTCTTGAAAAATTAAACCGCGATTTTTCTGTGGAGAAAGTAGCGAAAGGCTATAGTCCGGAAGACCCTCATAATTTTGGAATGTATCTTGGCGGTAGCTGGTATAAACTTACCGCGCTTGATGGCAGATTTCCAACAGACCCGGTTGGTGTACTTGATATTTCTATTTTGCAAAATAACCTGCTGGAGCCAATATTAGGCATTAAAGATCAGCGCACAGATAAACGAATTGACTTCGTTGGTGGCATAAGAGGACTGGAAGAACTGGAAAAGAAAGTGAGCAGCAAAGAAATGGCTATTGCCTTTAGCGTATATCCCGTGAGCATTGATCAACTTTTTGACATTGCCGATACAGATCAGGTGATGCCGCCAAAAAGCACTTGGTTTGAACCCAAGCTGAGAGATGGTTTACTTACACACCTTTTGTCGCCATAGAAATTTAAGAAGCATAAAAACTTAAAATTTCTTTTACTCAACTTCAACCTGCAAGGAAGTTTTATCTTTATCGCATGAAAAAATACTTTTTCTTTTTTGTGTTGTCTTGTTTTTCTGTACATGCTTTTTCACAGGAAGATGCGCAAAAGATACAGGATAATGCCCGTGCATTTATGCGGCAAGGCGATTATGCAAATGCCTCCCTAATATTATCAAGAGCTATCCAGCAATACCCCAATAACATTGAGATCGCCAAGGACCTTGCCTATAATTATTATCTTCAAAAAGAAAATTCAAAAGCCCTCGAAGTAATAAAGCCTTTGTTGGAAAAAGACAATGCTGATGACCAGACTTATCAAATAGCGGGAACTATCTACCGGGCGCTTGATCAGCAAAAAGACGCTGAAAAATTATATAAAAAAGCGATTAAAAGCTTTCCAAAAAGTGGCACGCTTTACAATGATTACGGAGAGATGTTATGGGCTAAAAAAGATTACAGCGCTATAAAACTTTGGGAAAAGGGAATTGAAATGGATCCTTCGTACGGCAATAATTATTACAATGCATGCAAGTTTTATTTTCTTTCAACAGATAAAATATGGTGCCTTCTCTACGGTGAAATATTTGTCAATATAGAATCTTTTACATCACGTACTGCAGAAGTAAAAAATATTTTGCTGGACGGGTATAAAAAGCTTTTTGCAGATCCGGATCTTCTCAAAGACAGCAAGGATAAAAGCGCTTTTGAGATGGCTTTTTTAACAACGATGAATAAGCAAAGTAATGTAGCCATAAGAGGGCTAAATGCCGAAACGCTTACCATGATAAGAACCCGCTTTATTTTAGACTGGAATAATTCTTATTCTTCAAAATTTCCATACAGGCTTTTTGAATTACATGAAAATCTATTAGAGCAAGGCTTATTCTCTGCTTATAACCAATGGATATTTGGCGCCGCGCAAAATTTATCAGCATATCAAAACTGGACGAGCACGCACGCTGAAGAGTATAATGCTTTTAATAAATTTCAGGACGGCAGAATTTTCAAAATTCCCGAGTCGCAGTATTATCATTGATCTGGTGAATGGGCAATGGTCAATAAGTCACTCGTATTGGGCAATGTCAATAAGTCAATTCATCACTCGTATTGGGCAATGGCGAATAAGTCAATAAGTCAATAAGTCAATTCACCACTCGCAATGGCCAATAGTCAATTCGCTATCCGTCAATTTCACCACTCACAATTCACCACTCGCAATTCACCATTCTCAATTCAAATCTTTTGTATAATTTACAATTGATAAGTGAATTTATTATTAGTTTGATATGAACCAACCTACACGATTGTTTGATTGCCTTGAACTCCATGTAAAAAATGCGCCCCGGCAAATAATGCTTGCCGGCAAAGAAGAAGGAGCATGGAAAACATATACGACAGCGCAAGTATCTGAAATTGTAAACAACCTTAGTGCAGGCCTCTTAGCCTTAGGAATAAATAGTGGAGATAGTAGTGCTGAAGGAAGAGATAAAATTGCGGTGATCTCA
>JALYYM010000273.1 GCA_030946565.1 Bacteroidota bacterium
TAATAAATGCAGGCTTGAATTCCATTAATGGATCCAGGTGATTGTAAATTGATTCAATTGTTTTTCCTTTCAACGGAGGAAGAATCTCAAAAGAAACTACAGTGTCTTTTGCTTCTTTTATGTGGTCTGTAACTTTCATTTTTTCAAAATAGATGCAAACATAAACTCAAATCATCAATAAGTCAATGGTCAATAAGTCAATAGGTCAATAGTCAATAGGCAATAGGCAATGGTCAATAAGTCAATAGTCATTAACTCAATAGTCAATAAGTCAATAACCCACACATGAAATAACGAATGACTTAATGACCAATGACCCCCCAATGACCAATGACCCAATGACCCAATGACCAATGACGAATGACCAATGACGAATGACCGCATGACGAATGACTATTTAACTTATTAACTCATTAACTAATCAACTAATTAACCCGTCATCGCTTATTTTTGTTGAAATACTTTCTGATTTGAATCAAACTATATACGCCAAAGAACTTGTAAAATATTACGGTAAAAGAGCAGTTACAAATAACGTATCCTTCCAGGTAGGGCAGGGGGAAATTGTAGGATTGTTAGGGCCGAATGGCGCGGGTAAAACTACCTCCTTTTACCAGGTAGTTGGGTTAATAAAATCTGATGAAGGCAAAGTGTTTTTAAACGATCTTGATATTACAAAACTACCAATGTATAAAAGGGCTAAAATGGGCCTTGGCTATCTTCCGCAGGAATCAAGCGTTTTCAGAAAACTCACAGTAGAAGATAATATTTCGGCAGTGCTCGAAATGACCAAGCTTTCCAAAAAAGATCAGAAAGAAAAGCTTGAATCATTAATAGCTGAGTTCCATCTCGGCCATGTGCGTAAAAATAATGGCGATGTACTTAGCGGTGGGGAAAGAAGGCGTACAGAGATTGCTCGCGCACTCGCCGTTGACCCAAAATTTATTTTGCTGGATGAACCTTTTGCCGGTATTGACCCCATAGCTGTCGAAGATATTCAAAGCATTGTTACCAGGCTTAAGTATAAGAATATTGGCATTCTTATTACAGACCATAATGTAAACGAAACCTTATCTATTTGTGACAGGGCTTACCTGCTGATTGAAGGAAAAATATTTATAGAAGGAACCGCTGAAGAACTTGCAAAAGACGAGCAGGTGCGGCGCTTATACCTCGGCCGCAACTTTGAATTGAAGCGAAAAGATTATCTCCATACAGATGCAATGAAATAATCCGTTGTATAAAATATTCGTGCTTGTTTGATTTTACCTCCGCCTTTAAAATGGATTTTCCAAAAAGAGATGCGTGGTAATAATCTAAATATAAATATCGAAAATCATTCCCTATTTTACATGCATGAAGCTCTTAAGCCCGGCCATATCACGATTAGCGAGGCTACGCCTGTGGGGAGTACAAAACTGGATTGATAACCCCGTAGCTGCACAGAGAGACGTTTTGCAACACCTCGTTACACAGGCACAATACACAGAGTTTGGACGGAAGTATTCATTTTCAAAACTTTTCACTGTAAAAGATTTTAAGAAGAATGTTCCCATACAAGAGTACGACGACGTGAAGCCATACATTCACCGCATGATGCAGGGAGAAGAAAATATCTTATGGAACACACCGATCAACTGGTTTGCAAAGAGCAGCGGCACTACTTCGGATAAAAGTAAATTTATACCCGTAAGTGAAGAGAGCCTAAAGGAAACACATTTCAAAGGGTCAAAAGATGTGATCACGAACTATTATAAAAATTTTCCTGATAGTGATCTGCTCACGGGCAAAAGCCTTGTCGTTGGCGGCAGTCACCAGGTACACAGCTTCAATGAAGAAATACAATATGGCGACCTGAGTGCGGTGTTGATGCAAAACACACCCTTCTGGGGCCATTGGATACGTACGCCGGATCTGAGTATTGCGCTGCTTGATGAATGGGAAAGTAAAATTGAACAGCTTGCACAAAGTACAATTAATGAAAACGTTACTTCCATGGCGGGCGTACCTACCTGGACCATTCTATTGATAAAACGCATATTGGATATTTCAAAGAAAGCAACACTTAAAGAAGTGTGGCCTAACCTTGAGTTGTACATTCATGGAGGTGTTTCGTTTACGCCTTACCGTGAGCAGCTCCATCGCCTGGTAGGTGCGCCGATTAATTACCTGGAAATTTACAATGCAAGTGAAGGCTTTTTTGCTGCGCAAAATGAACCAGATGATGACGGAATGTTGCTTTTTACCGAACATGGGATTTTCTATGAATTTATGCCCGTGGAAGAATACGGAAAAAAGCAACCCATGACGGTTGGGCTTAAGCATGTAGAGCTTCATAAAAATTATGCACTGGTGATAAGCACCAATGGAGGTTTGTGGCGATACCTGGTAGGAGATACCGTTCAATTCAAATGCCTCAGGCCATTTAAAATAAAAGTTACCGGCAGGGTAAAGCATTACATGAATGCTTTTGGTGAAGAAGTAATTGTTGAAAATTCTGATAAGGCAATTGCGATAGCTTCAGCGAAAACAAACGCTGTGGTAAGCGATTATACAGCGGCACCGGTGTTCTTTAGTGAGCATGCCAATGGTGCACATGAGTGGCTGATAGAGTTCGATAAATTACCTGCTGATATCAATGAATTTATTTTTGCAATGGATGCAGCACTAAAATCCCTCAACAGCGATTATGAAGCAAAGCGGTATAAAAATATAGCCCTTCGAATGCCCATCCTCCATGTGCTAAAAGCAGGAACTTTTAGAGAATGGCTCAGGAGAAAAGGTAAGCTTGGCGGCCAGCATAAAGTGCCAAGGTTAAGCAATGAAAGGAAATTGATAGAGGAAATAAAAATGATTACGGAACTTTGAGATATGAAAATAAAAAGCCTTCAGTTAAAGAATTTTAAAAGGTTTACTGATTTAACATTGCAGGATATACCAGATAACTCAAAGTTGGTTTTATTGATTGGTAGTAATGGAAGTGGCAAGAGCAGTGTGTTTGATGCCTTCGAAGCAATAAATAAAGTTTTGAAATCCGTTGATGATATTGATGATGAAGTATATTACAAAAAGAACAATACCGAATCTTATATTATCAATTTTTATGCAGATAATTATGAAGGGAAACAATTTATTTCAAGTCACGGCAGTTATATTTCGAATCGTGGGAATAATACTTTTTATGGAAGAAGTGCTGTTAGATATTCCCCAAGAATAGAACGTACCGTTATCGGCGTACCCATTAAAATTGCGGATGACGCTGATAGGCCAGGCTACTATATTGATAGAGATAACAGGTTTGAAAATGATATTGATTTATTGTTGTCAGAAATTGTAAAAAAAGTTTTTAGCGATCTTAATAATATTACAAATGGGAAGATTGATGAAGTAAAAAAATTTATGCAAAGATTAAATGAATCTTTGTCAAATATCTTTAGGTCAAATAATTATTCTCAATTAGAACTTATAAATTTTCAATCGCCTGCGGATGGTAAACCTGCCCAGTTAATTTTTAGGAAAGGGGATGTTGAAATCAATTATGATTTGTTAAGTGCAGGAGAAAAAGAAATCATTAATCTTTTAATCAACCTTTATGCAAGAGCAACTCATTTTACAAACACAATTTATTTTTTTGATGAAATTGATGCGCATCTCAATACAAAACTTCAATATGCATTGCTTAAGGAACTAATAGAAAACTGGATTCCAGACAACTGCCAGTTTTGGACGGCTTCCCATTCTCTTGGATTTATACAATACGCAAAAGAAAGTGATCATGCTTCAATCTTTGACTTTGATGATTTTGATTTTGATTATCCTAAAATTTTATCTCCTGAGCCAAAAGATAATCCTGATCTGTATGATATTGCCATTGATAAAAATTTTCTTTCTAAACTTTTCACAGGATTTGATATTTATTTCGTAGAGAATACAGACCAGGTTTACTATAGCTTTTCTAATCTTGTGAAAACAATATTTGTTCCTGAAAAAGGGAGGAATGCAGTGTATTATAAAGTAAAGAATGGAGAATATAATGGAATAATTGACAGGGATTATTTAAGTGATGATGATATAATTGAAATAGAAAAATATTATCCTTCTCTAAAAATTCTTAAATACTATAGTATAGAAAATTACTTATATCATCCGGACAATTTAGAAGAATACAAAAGAGAAAAAAAATCTCCTTTTGATAAAGAATTTTATGAAGAACAAATCAGGATCGCAAAAAATAAGGTGATACCTGAACTAACAATTAAGATTGCTACAATTAGGAACAGTTATCCTTTTTTTGATGATCCTAAATATGATTCAAAGAACAATACCAACAGGTTAAGATTTAAAAATAAGGAAGAAAATTTTACAAACACTGCTTTAGTAGTTGGCTATTTGAACAGTAATGATTTTGAGTCATTCTATAAATCTTTTTCAATGAAAGACTATGGTAAACATTTACCTGAAAGAAATAATCCACCTTCAGAACTGGCGCAAACTAGTTGGTTTAAAAAGCAAATAGAATTAATAATAAAATAAGATTGCATGAAACTATTAGAAAACCAGGT
>JALYYM010000289.1 GCA_030946565.1 Bacteroidota bacterium
GCTGTACAAAATATAATTTGGAAGAACCATCACTGATGATAAGGTCGTTGCCATCATTAGTAATACCCCAGCCCTCGCTGCTCCAGTTATAGGTGTCAATAGGGTGCATTATATCTTTAAAATTGTATACGAAAATTTTATGATTTTGCCAGGTGAGTTGGTAAATTTTATTTTTAAAAACGGTAATGCCTTCCCCAAAAACAAGTGGGTCAGGAATAAGATATTCCTTTTCGGGCTTTCCTGTCTCGATATTAACTATGCGCAATTGTGATTCCTTAAATTCACCTGTGCCTTCGTAAAGCTTGCCATTGTGAAACTCCAATCCCTGGGTAAAAGCGTGGGGATCGTGCGGATAAACTTTTTCAACGGTAAAGGTCATCGGCTGTGGAGCGGGAATATTATTCACAATCGGTACCGGTAGCGAAGGATCGTATTCAGGGGTAGAATTATTATTGCAGGAAAGCAATATGGCGAAAAGAAAGGCCAGGTAGATTTTATTCAAAATTTTATTTTTAAAAAATGTAAATGTAGCAAACGCCGTCTGCTTGCTTGTTAACTCCTTTATAAATTTTTATTAGAAGATACTTTGATCTTAACGTATTTATAGCTTTATTTGTGCCCTGAACCTCTGTTACCCGCAATAATTTACTTTATTTCCTGGCGCCAGTCTGTTCGCAAATCAAATACCTCTTCCACTCATCCCATGCATTAATTAATCTTTAGGCTTCCTATGTAATCCCATTCACACTTCTTATAAAACGAAGTGATATAAATACCTCGGGAAATACATGAAAATTAATTTTACAATACTCATCTTATTCTTCGCCTTCCAGGCATCAGCACAAAAATGTGGCACTGTTGATTATCTAAGGAAAAGTTCTTCAAGGTTTTTGTCTCCCGTAACCACGCCTGCCACTACATCCGGCTTGCGAGATACATTGCCCAATGAAATCATTGTAGTGCCTGTGGTTGTGCATGTGCTGTATAACAATGAAGCTCAGAACATAAGCAATGACCAAATATTGTCGCAAATAGCGGCGCTGAATGCAGACTACAGACGGCTCAATGAAGACCGGGTAAACACTCCTGCACCATTTGCAAAAATAGCTGCAGACACAAAAATCAAGTTCTGCCTTTCTAAAACCGACCCCGATGGGCGGTATACTTCGGGTATTGTTAGAAAATTTACTCAAGAGCAATTTTGGTTATCTGATGATCAAATGAAATTTTCTTCAAAGGGTGGCGATGATGCCTGGGATTCAAAAAGATATCTCAATATATGGGTGTGTAATCTTTTTAACCGCACGCTTGGCTACTCAGTTATGCCAGGCGGCCCTACCGAGAAAGACGGCGTTGTGATTCATTATAATGTATTTGGAACTACGGGGAATTTGAATCCCGAATTCAGCAAAGGTAGAACCGCCACCCACGAAATAGGCCATTGGCTTGGTCTTAAGCATTTGTGGGGCGATGCCTCATGCGGCGATGATGGAATTGCAGATACACCACCTCAACAATCTAACAATAGCTATTGCCCTTCTTTTCCGCGTACTTCCTCTTGTTCAATAAATCCTTTCGGCGATATGTTTATGGATTACATGGACTTTACTGATGATGAGTGTATGAATATGTTTACTGCAGGCCAAAGAAATGAAATGAGAGGGCAGTTTGCCATGGGCCATGCGAGAAATTCAATTTTAAATTCTGCTGCATGCGATAGCGCACTCAGAGAAGCAGGCCCTGTGCCGGGAGATCCAGTGGCGCACGAATTGAAAGTGTCTGTTTTTCCCAATCCCTTTACTTCACAACTAACAATTAACAGCACCAATGCCGGCGATATTATTGGTAGAAAAATAAAACTTTACGACGTGACAGGGAAGGTATATATCGAGCAAATACTGCAATCACAGACAACAGTAATTCCAGTTTATCAAATACCTGCCGGAGTTTACTTCCTTAAAATTTATGGACAGAAAAAACCTTCAGTTTATAAATTGATCAAGCAAAGTTTTCGTTGATAAATGATTGCATAAGTGCCAAATTAATTTTTTGCCATTCTTAACAAGTCCTAAGCAACTTCCTGCTAATTTTGTTTCGTATATGAACTAAAATAAAACGAAATGAAAAAAATAATTTATCTATCAACCCTTCTTTTCTCATTGCTACTTACCAACTGCACACAATCGCAATCAAATAATACCAAGTATCCTGAACCAGAAAAATTATCTAAAAACGCCACCTTTCCCGTAAAATATTCTGAACAGGAATGGAAGCAAAAGCTCACACCGGCGCAATATTATATTTTACGCCAGCAAGGCACGGAAAAGCCTTTCAGCGGAAAACTAAATCACTTTTATAAAAAAGGAACTTACTATTCTGCCGCAACCTTGCAGCCCGTTTTCAGTTCAGAAACTAAATTTGATTCAGGCACAGGATGGCCAAGTTTTTACGCGCCAATAAGTAAAGATGCCGTCAAGCTTGTGAAAGACGAAACCATGGGTTCGATGCGCTGGGAAGTTGTTGATTCAAAAAGCGGCTCACATCTTGGGCACGTATTTGATGATGGCCCTGCTCCAACAGGCAAGCGCTATTGCCTCGATTCAGATGCATTGATATTTGTGCCGGAAGGAGGAAAGCCGCCGGTGGCTGCAAAATAGATCAGTGATAATTAAGATATAAATGATTGGTAAGATATAAGTCATTGGGTCAATAAGTCACTGGTCATTATTAAAGCCAATATCGGCTTTCGTCTATTGACCTATTGACCTATTGACTATTGACTATTGACTAATTGAATTTTAGCATATCGCCGTATCTTGCCGGCATGACTCCGGAACGCCACAATCGCCTGACATCTGTTCTTAACAAAAGGCAACCCGACCTTACCGTGGTATTAGAAAATGTTTTCGACCCGCATAATGTTTCCGCCGTCATGCGCACATGCGATGCTGTGGGAATACAAGATGTCTATATTTTAAATAATCGGATTCCTCCCCACAAAAAGTGGGGCTATCGAAGTTCTTCGACTGCTAATAAATGGTTGAACGTTCATCAATATACGGATGCAGAAAGTTGCTTTGATGAAATCAGGAAAAAGTGTAAGAATATTTATACGACCCACCTGGCGGATGACTCAGTAGAAATTTATAATCTTGATTTAACGGAGTCAATTGCTCTTGTTTTTGGAAATGAAACCTTTGGCGTCAGCGAAGAAATAAGAAAACATTCTAATGGAAATTTTATCATTCCGCAAGTTGGGGTTATTAAATCCCTCAACATTTCAGTCGCCTGCGCCGTTACTTTATATGAGGCATTCAGGCAAAAAACGGCAAAGGGCCATTACCTGGAATCCCGGATGCCCAACGCACAATTAACCGAACTAAGGGACCAATGGAATATTCATTAGCCTCGTGAATAAAAAGAAAACTGTTGTAAAGTTGTGAAATTTTGACCGACTTAACGTCTGCCCGCCTGCCATCCTAAACCTAAACGCTGACAACAAAACTGATTGACAGTTTTGGTATAATTATTCGTGTACATTTGCGACCCCCTGGGAAGCCTCTAAATAGGGACTTTACAAACTCCGGGACAATTTTCAAAATAAAAAAATAAAAAATTATGGCAAAAGAATCATTTGAACTCTTTGATGACAGGGTTCTGGTTAAACCAAATGCGGCTGAAGAAAAGACTGCAGGTGGTATTATAATTCCTGATACGGCTAAAGAAAAGCCCCAGAAAGGAAAAGTTATAGCAGTGGGAAAAGGAAAATATGCAGAGCAAACAGGTAATTTAATACCGATGCAACTGAAAGCCGGCGATACCATTATGTATGGTAAATATGGCGGAACTGAAATTACTATCGAAGGCGAAGATTATTTAATAATGAGAGCGTCGGATATATTAATGAAAGTGAACTAAACCAATTTTTTAAATTTTAATAACAATATAATATGTCTAAACAAATATTTTTTGAAATCGAAGCCCGCAACAAGATGAAGAAGGGCGTTGATACTTTGGCGAATGCTGTTAAAGTAACACTTGGGCCAAAGGGACGTAACGTGGTAATCGAAAAGAAATTCGGTGCACCAAGTATTACGAAAGATGGTGTAACAGTTGCAAAAGAAATCGAACTGGAAGATCCTATTGAAAACATGGGTGCGCAAATGGTAAAAGAAGTAGCTTCTAAAACTGCAGATATTGCAGGTGATGGTACTACTACTGCTACTGTTCTTGCACAATCAATCATCAGCGAAGGTTTGAAGAATGTAGCTGCCGGCGCAAATCCCATGGATTTGAAGCGTGGTATTGACAAAGCTGTTATAGCTGTAGTTGAGCATTTGAAAAGCCAGTCTGAATCAGTTGG
>JALYYM010000302.1 GCA_030946565.1 Bacteroidota bacterium
AATGCGCTTGATGCTCCGTGGAGTGTTTATGAAGTTCATCTTGCAAGCTGGATGCGTCCGTATCCTTACACCGAAGATTCATTAAACTCTTATGCAGAAACAACAAAACTTCTTGTGCCTTACTTAAAAAAAATGGGCTTTACGCACGTAGAGTTTATGCCTGTTATGGAATTTCCTTTTGATGGCAGTTGGGGTTACCAGGGCACGGGTTATTTTGCGGCTACCTCACGGTTTGGCATACCCGCAGATTTTATGGACATGGTAGAAGCCTTACACAATGAAGGGATTGGTGTTATACTCGATTGGGTTCCTTCTCACTTTCCTTATGATGCACACGGCCTCTATATGTTTGATGGTACACACACGTATGAATATGCCGATATGCGAAAAGGTTTTCATCCTGATTGGAACTCTTACATCTTTAATTATAAGCGTGGTGAAGTAAGATCATTTCTTATCAGCAGCGCAAGATTTTGGTTTGATAAATTTCATATTGATGGTATTCGTGTTGATGCCGTAAGCTCTCTGTTGCGCCTTGATTATTCAAGAGAAGAAGGCGAGTGGGAGCCCAATGAATTTGGTGGCAATGGAAATCTTGAAGCGATATCATTTATAAAAAATCTTAATGAAATGGTATACCGGGATTTTCCGGATGTACAGATGATCGCTGAAGAGTCAACTGACTGGCCGCAAATTACCGGCCTCACTATAAACGATGGATTGGGCTTCGGCATGAAATGGATGATGGGCTGGATGCACGACACTATTGATTATTTTAAATTTGATCCTCTGTACAGGAAAGATGCGCAGGATAAGTTCACATTTAGCATGGCATATTTTTATGATGAAAATTTTATGCTGCCCTTGAGCCATGATGAAGTGGTACATGGCAAGTCGCCCATGATCTATAAGATGCCTGGCGATAGCTGGCAACAATTTGCTAACCTTCGCTTGCTGTACACTTACATGTACACACATCCGGGTGGCAAATTACTTTTTATGGGAAATGAGTTTGCACAAACCTCAGAGTGGAACTATCATACAGAACTTGATTGGTATCTTTTGCAACATGAGCCTCATCAAAAAATGCAGGATTGCGTGGCGGCTCTTAATCATTTGTACAAAGCAGAGCCTGCCTTATACGAGCTTCAGTTTGATGAAAAAGGGTTTGAATGGATTGATCTCAACCACCGGAATGAGTGTGTTATGGTATATATGCGCAAAGGATTAAAAAGGAAAGATGATGTATTAGTTGTCTTCAATATGACGCCGGTGCCAAGGGAAAATTGGAAGATAATGGTGCACGGCAAAAGCAAATGGGATATTATTTTTTGCAGCGATGATATTCAATTCTGGGGCAGCGGACAAAGCGAATACCACTCGATAGAAACGATTTTGGTGGACAAAAAAAGCAAGCAATATGAAATAAATTTGTACCTGCCTCCGTTAGGAGCTTTAGTATTAAAATAAAACTGGTATTGCAATTTTCTCTAAAAGGCTGTACCGGGTAAAAAATCCTGACATGAAAACTCTCCTCCTCGTATTATCTCTCCATTCATTTGCTTTGGCAACATTTTCGCAAAATGCAGACAGTGCTACCTGGTATTTTAATAAAGGCATTGAAGAAAAAAATGCAGGCCGCTTAGCGCTTGCGGAAAAGAATTTTACTAAATCCGCAGAACTGAAACCGGGTTATCTTGAAGCATATATAGAAAGTGGTAAAGCAGATATTGAGATGCGTAAGATATATGATGCGCAGAAAAATTTTACAAGAGCTTATGAATTGGCGCCATCCAATCCTGAAGTGATTAAGCAAATGACAGATTTATATTTTAATAATCGCCAATTTCAAAAGGCAATTGAATTTGCCGGAAAGTGTAATTCGTGCCCTGATGCCGATCGCATAAAAGGAATGTCTTATTATCAAACTGAGGACTATAGTAACGCTGAGGCCTACCTGAAAAAAGCAATCGCAAAAAATAATAAAGATGCTGAAGCTGCCTACACATTAGGCCGCACTTATCTTGAACTTGAAAATGAAAAAAGTGCTATCCCGCTATTTGAAAATGCAATTGCAATTGAGCCAACAAGAAATGTGTGGATGTATGAGCTTGGACTTATTTATTATAACCAGGAAAATTATAAAAGTGCACTAAAGTATTTCAACATGGCAACAGATGCGGGCTATAATAAAACGAATGACTTCTACGAAAACTTTGGCTTTGCGCAAATATATACAGGAGATGCAGAGAACGGCGTGAAAACGCTGACTGAAGTGCTTAAAAGAAAACCAAACAACAAAGAATTGCTTACCAACATTGCCAATGCCATGTACGAAACAAAGCGCTATGATGATGCCCTCGCTTATTTTTCAAAACTGCTGGAGTTAAACCCCAAAGACGCTTCCTCATTATTTATGGCTGGAATGGTATTTCAGAAAAAAGGAGACAAAGAAAAAGGACAGAAGATATGCGATAAGGCGATTGAAATGGATCCGTCGCTTGCAAGAAACCGTCAAAAGAAAGATATACCGATGGGTTTGTAAAGGTTCTTCTCAAAAAAACATATTTCATATTATTGCGTTCGTGCATCCCTGATAAAAATACTTTCCACGCTTTTATTATTTGATATGATATTATAAAATTGATTTAGATAAGACGTCATATCTTTTTTACATCGTGTGCTGCACAATTCAAAGTGATCTATATAATAAAAAATACTTTCTTTTTTTTCTTTAAACACATCTATAACGGCCTGCAGTTCATCATAGCCACGTGCAAAGCCGCGATACATTCTTTGCCTTACTGACTCCAGGCCGAGTTCTTCAGCCGGTACTGCATAGCCGATATTTACAAAGCCACTATAGTCAAAATCATACGGTATCGCATACGGCCTTGAAAGCGTGTCATTTTTAGAAACCATTAGTTTAATATTATGACATTTATATACTGACCAGTCTGTATTGCCAATCATGTATTGAAACAAGCTTACAAAAGTCATTTGTTCCCTGTTGGTTTCTTCAGTATATAAATCTGTTTTCTTTACTTCTTTGCAATTGTTTCTTTCAACAAGACTATGTTCGTCCTCAATTAAAAATGCATATTGCGTAAATGATTTCACTTTTTCTTCGCTGTCTTTGTAAGTAATGTGCAGCAGCCTTACACGGAAACTCATAGGCGAAAGAAAGTTGAGAATTTTGTAAATCAAATATTCTTTCAACAAGGCTTCTTCATAATTAGCGCCACTCTTGCAATCGCCTACCAGCTTTAGTTTTTTTAAAGGAGAGAGCAGTGGAGAAGATGGGTTTTTGAAATTCAGCATCAGGGATGCCATATCGCAATTATTTTTTCTATACTCGCCTCGTGGCTGCATTCTTATGTCTTCAGCGATAGTTGAAGTGTCAGAAAATTGCATGGAAATGTGTGCAGGCTGCCAGGCGAGATTTTTTTTATCCCTTTTTATTTTTCTAATATCGGTGGTAATAGTTACTTCTATAGGTATATCATCAAGAAAAAATAATTTACTATTCACCTTCGCCGGTTGGCAATAGGAAATATTATGTTGAAGAATTAATAAAAAAACAATGCAGAATAATTTTTTCACGCCGGAAGTTTTTTATAAGAAAAAGCCAGAGAAAAATAATTTTTTTCTAATTCATCATAAGCACATTTACACTTCTTTGTAAAATATTAAAAGCAATTTCCGCCATCAGGTTTTCTTTATCTAAAGTAGGGTTTACTTCGGTTATTTCGAAACAGCAGATCTTCCTGTTCTGCATAAATTTACTTACAAGGTCTTCGGCTTCTCTTTCTTTCAACCCATTCGTTACCGGCGTACCCGTGCCCCTTGTAATGGATGAATCGAGGCAGTCAACATCAAAGCTTACATATATATCGGTGCATTCACTTAAATAGCGAAGCGCCGATCTCACTACATTCTCCGGCCCTTTCCGGCGAAGTTCTGCTGTAGTGATCACCTTCATGCCGTATTTGTCTATCAGGTATTTTTCTTCTTTTTCATAATCCCGCAGGGAAATAAAAACAATGTCTTCCGGTAAAACTTTGGGAGCAATTTTGCCGAAATGTTTTAGCTGTTCCCACTGCTTTTTTGTTTTTTCATCAGGCTCATGCACCATGCTTTCTTCATTATCTTCTGCTATGGAAGCAGTGATGGGCATGCCATGCATATTCCCCGAAGGAGTAGTGTAGGGGGTATGAAGATCAGCATGCGCATCTATCCAAATGATACCGAGCCTGCTTGAAGGCTTTGCTGCCTTTATGCCGGCAATAGTACCGCCGGCAATGCTATGATCACCGCTCAACACCACCGGAAAAAAATTATTATTAATTGCATCCTTCACGGCCTTGGCCGTTCTTTCATACATTGTCATTACGCCATTTATTCTTTTGGCATAAGGAGATTGAATGGGTTCAAACAGTAAGTGATTTTCGGTCTCAATTTTTTCTGAGGGAAAGTGTACAAAAAAATTACTCATAAAATCAAGCGCCGCAATTTTTATTGCATCTACGCCAAGGCTTGCTCCTCTTGTGCCCGCACCAATTTCACTCGGCACTTCTATTAGTTTAATATTCTTCATATCATCATTTTATCCTGACGGTGAGAGGGTCAATGGGCAATGGGTAATGAGCAATTGGCAAAATAAGCAATAGGCAATAAGCAATGAGCAATAAGCAATAGGCAATGATGGAAATTAGCGGATAATGGACTTAACAACTGTGGACTGACTTAATGACTTAATGACTAATTGACTACTGACTACTGACCAGTTTAGTGTATCGCAATCGTTGGCACATGGCTGTGATAGGCCAGTTTTTTGGTATGGCTGGTTTTAAAAAGCTGGCTTAAAAAGCCATGCCTGCGGGGCACAGTAATAATTGCATCTATTTCTTTAATTTCCACAAAACGGTTTATGCCTTCAAGAAAATCATAAGCTCTCAAAAAGGAAAATTCAGGTTTATAACTTCCCAGCTTATCATCCATGCATTCTCTTTCAATTTTAAACTCATCCGTAAGCTCAATGTAATGCTCGCTGTCAACGTTAAGAATTTCCAGTGACGGATGAAACGTATCCAATATATTTTTCAGCGCAGGAAACGGTGTGGTTCGTGCAACATCTTTAAAGTCGGAAGTAAAAACAACTTTCTTTAAACCGGTAAATTTTGCATCGGGTGGTATGATCATCACAGGAGTATTTACGTGCCGGATAACATTCAATGTATTTGTGCCCATAAAAACCTGCTTGATACGGGAACTTCCTGTAATGCCCATGATCACCATATCTACATGGTTGCCTAAAACATATCTCTGGATATTTTCTATAAAAGAACCTTCCTCAGATTCAAAAGTTATTTCGACATCACCTTTTGCCAACAGGCCTGTCCTAAGATCGTTTAGCTCCAGGTCAGTGATAGATTTTCTTGAATCTTCATCTTTGTCGGTTAGTACGGCATAACTTATTCTGCTGTAAACATTATACAAAATAATGTTTGCTCCCGGAATTTCGTTGCATAGAGCAACGGCATATTCGGCTGCGTTTACCGATGTATCAGAAAAATCTACTGGAACTA
>JALYYM010000309.1 GCA_030946565.1 Bacteroidota bacterium
TCAACTCTTAAACGGAAAAGCAAAATATTCTTCCATTTTTAATTACCCTACTTTAACGTGGGCTGATATCGGCGCTATTGGCTGGCTGGTAGATGGCGCTGCCATTATGAACCAGGTTCCGCTGTGCCGGGCATCTTACGGGCCGTATGCGAGAGCAATGATAAGGGTATGCAAAGAAGAAAGTTTTCACCAGCGCCAGGGTTTTGAAATTTTACTTACGCTGTGCCGTGGCTCTAAAGAACAAAAGGCAATGGCGCAGGATGCATTGAACCGGTGGTGGTGGCCGAGCCTTATGATGTTTGGCCCAAATGACGACGCTTCACCGCACACTGTTCAAAGCATAAAGTGGAAAATAAAAAGATTCACCAATGACGAACTGCGACAGAAGTTTGTTGACATCTGTAAAGAGCAGGCTGATATTCTTGGGCTCACCATTCCTGATCCGGATCTTAAATGGAATAAGGAAAGTAAACACTATGACTTTGGAGAAATAAACTGGGATGAATTTTGGAATGTGGTGAAAGGAAATGGACCTTGTAACAAAGAGCGTTTAGCCGCAAGGGTTAGTGCGCATGAAAATGGGAAATGGGTAAGAGAAGCGGCGTTGGCGCATGCAGAGAAGAAAAAAGAGAAAATATAATCTCTATTTAAGAAACTTACTCCAATTGTTCACTATGCAATTATCTGTAATACACGAAAAAAAATATTTGAGATACGTAACCAGAAAGTAATGTTAGATTTTGATCTGGCAGAATTATATGAAGTCCAAACAAAAGTTCTTAAACAAGCGATAAAAAGAAACATGGTCGCTTTCCTGATGATTTTATGTTTGTTCTTACTCAGAAAGAGTTTCAAAGTTTGAGGTGACAAATTGTGACCTCAAACAGAGAAAGAATTGGATTTAAAAAATAACAATGTGTATGTTAGATGAACCACTTTGGGAAGTTTTTATAAGAAGCAAACAGGGCCTCGACCACAAGCATGTGGGCAGCCTGCATGCCGCAGATGCTCAGATGGCTATTGAAAATGCCAGGGACGTTTATACACGCAGGATGGAAGGCGTAAGTATATGGGTGATCGAGTCAAAAAACATTCATTCTTCCAACCCGGATGATGCTGCAAGCT
The DNA here is from genome assembly GCA_030946565.1 of Bacteroidota bacterium. Next base: position 1,126 of record JALYYM010000309.1, read on the forward strand.
TGTACGATCCTGCAAATGATAAAGTATATCGGCATCCAACTTTTTATGATTTGCCTGATGAATTAAAACACATGTAATGCCTGATCATCTTTATAACTATACGCTTCACCTGGCAGACAATGCTTTAATAATGGGCCATCGCGTAAGCGAATGGACAGGACACGGACCAATGCTGGAGCAGGATATCGCCATTAGTAATATTGCCTTGGATTTAATTGGCCAGTCAAGAAATTTTTATCAATATGCCGCCACCTTAAAAAATACAGGAAGCGATGGAGAAATTTTAGATGAAGCCACGGAAGATACACTTGCCTATTTAAGACATGCGAATGAATTTAGAAATATTTTAGTTACCGAACTGCCGAATGGTGATTGGGCTAAAACAATTTTAAAATTATTTTTCTTTAGTACCTATCAATTTTATTTTTATCAGAAACTTATTTATTCTTCTGATAAGCAGTTAGCTGCTATCGCAGAAAAATCACTTAAGGAAGTAACCTATCATGTGAGGTGGAGCAGCGAATGGGTGATTAGGCTCGGTGACGGCACGGCAGAAAGTAACAGGCGAATCAAACTAGCTTTTGAAGAATTGAGGCCATACACAGGCGAAATGTTTGAGCCTTCTGCTTATGAAATTATTGCTATAAAAGAGCAGGTAGGCGTAGACGTAAGTAAATTAAAAAACGACTGGCAAAGTAAAGTGAATGCTGTATTTCAGCAGGCCACTCTTGTTTATCCTGCAGACGAAAGTACGTGGATGCAAACAGGTGGCAAGGAGGGCATACACACGGAACATCTTGGATTTATTCTTGCTGAAATGCAATTTTTGCAAAGAGCTTACCCCGGATGCAAATGGTAAAGCCAATGATTAACACACAACAAAATATTACCGTCGAAGAAATTTGGGAGTTGATGGAAGAAGTGTATGATCCGGAGATTCCCGTATTATCGGTTATTGATCTTGGCATCATAAGAGATATAAAAATTGATGACAATGAAATAAAAGTTTTCATCACTCCAACATACAGTGGTTGCCCGGCAATGGATGTTATAGCCATGAATATACG
>JALYYM010000007.1 GCA_030946565.1 Bacteroidota bacterium
ATTTTTTTTCGGGCAGCAAAACGGTCTTCGCCAATATAAATTTGGGCAGCTTCACTCATGGTTCCATCTTCATTCAAAGTATCAACTATAGCAAGATTATGTTTAAGCCCGATGTTATAATCATTAATATCATGCGCGGGAGTGATCTTTAAAATGCCTGTTCCAAATTCTTTATCAACATACTCATCAAAAATTACCGGCACAGCTTTGTTGATTAATGGAACTATTACGCTTTTACCCTGCAGATGTTTATATCTTTCATCAGTGGGGTTAGCACACACAGCGGTGTCGCCCATAATGGTTTCGGGGCGTTGGGTAGCTATGGTAATGGAATCGCCCCAGCCCTCTATTTTATATTTTATATAATATAATTTCCCTGTTACATCCTTATACTCTACTTCTTCATCGCTCAATGCTGTCTTTGCAGCAGGGTCCCAATTGATCATTCTTGCGCCGCGGTAAATAAGCCCCTTCTTATATAAATCCACAAACACTTTTATTACCGCCTTATAGTAGTGATCGTCCATGGTAAATGTGACGCGGCTCCAATCAACGCTGCAACCAAGCTTTGCAATCTGGCTATAAATAATATTTCCATATTTTTCTTTCCACTCAAAAGCATATTTCAAAAATTCTTCCCTTGAAAGATCGTTCTTATCAATGCCTTTTTCCTTTTTCAACATGTCAACTACCTTTGCTTCTGTAGCAATAGAAGCATGATCGCTGCCTGGCACCCAGCACGCATTGAAGCCGCTCATTCTTGCCTTACGCACAAGTATATCCTGTACTGCCGCATTAAGAGTATGGCCCATGTGTAACACACCGGTTACGTTCGGAGGTGGTATCACTACCGTATAAGCCGGCCGGTCATCAGGCTTACTGGTGAAATAATTTTTTGAAAGCCAATGCTTGTACCACCTGTCTTCAACTGTTGCAGGTATATAATTCTTACTTAACTCCATATTATTTATCTAAAAAAATGTATAGTTGCAAATGTAAATAAAAGAGCAGGTACAATTTTCCTAAGAAGTTTTAAGTTTACACTCTCAAAATTATTTTTTGTTATACGCAATCGTTGATATTGAAACTACAGGTGGTTATGCAGCGGCAAATGGTATTACCGAGATAGCTGTATTTATTACAGATGGTAAGAATATTTTAAAACAATACAATACCCTCCTCAATCCCGTTTATACCATTCCCCGGTATGTCGAATTCCTTACGGGTATTACTAATGAAATGGTTGAATTCGAGCGGCCCTTTAGCAGCATAGCCGATGAATTGTATGAGCTTCTTGCCGATAAAATTTTTGTGGCGCACAATGTAAACTTTGACTATTCTTTTGTGAAGCATCATCTTTTGCAGGCCGGCTTAGAACTCAACTGCAGAAAGCTTTGTACGATAAGGCTTGGCAGAAAAATATTACCGGGCTTACCGGGCTATGGATTGGGAAAAATTTGTAAACAACTTGGTATTGAAATTGAATCAAGGCATAGGGCAAGTGGCGATGCTTTGGCAACGGTAAAGTTATTTCATCATTTGCTGGCGTGTGATACTAACGGTCACGTAGAAGCGATGTTGAAGGTAAAAAGCAAAGAGCAATACCTGCCTCCGAATATTTCATCTTCTATAGTAAAAAAGTTACCGGCGGAGCCGGGCGTATATTATTTTCATGATAAGAAGGGAAAAGTGATTTATGTAGGTAAAGCAAAGAGCCTTCTTAAAAGAGTAAGCAGTCATTTTTCCAACAATAAACCCAACAGCCAAAAGCAGGAATTTTTAAAAAAGATTTACAGCGTAAGCTATAAAACAACTGCCACGGAACTAATGGCTTTTATACTTGAAAGTGTAGAAATAAAAAAGCTATGGCCCGAGCAAAACCGCAGCCAGAAAAGGTTTGATCAATCTTATGGCTTATACACGTTTGAAGATATGAACGGCTATCTTAGATTGTGTATCGAGAAAAAGAAAAAAAATATAAGGGCACTGTACACTTTTAATCTTCTTGCTGAGGGGCATAACTTATTGCGAAAGTTGGTGCATCAATTTGAGCTATGCCCTAAGTTATGTTTTCTACAGGCAGAGAACATTGCCTGCCAGCTTTTGGAGGAAAATACTTGCAAGGGGGCATGTGAGCGAAGAGAATCTATATATGATTATAATAGAAGGGTAGAAGCCTGCATCAACTATCTTAATCATGAGCTTCCCAGCTTTGCGTTGGTGGATTATGGATTAAAACAGCAAGAGCAAAGTTGTATTTTAATAGAGAAAGGAAGATTTTTCGGAATGGGATATTTGCCATCTGATGTAAACATTAAAACCACGGATGATCTTAAATCTTACCTGACACCTCATGCGGAAAATGATTACATACGTGGCTTGATTTTTCAACACGTGATGCGATACCCGCATAAAAAAATTCCATTACCCAATTAATTTTTTAAGAAGAGAAATAAATTCTTTTCTTGAAATAAACTCGGCGCCAAGGCTTTCAAGGTGTGCTGTATAAACCTGGCAATCTACAAGTTTAACCCCTTGCTTCTCCAATGTTTTTACATAATTTATAAAAGCGAATTTGCTGGCATTGCTTTCTGATGCAAACATACTTTCACCAAAAAAAACGCTGTCCATTTGCACGCCATACAGGCCACCAATTAACTTATTATTTTTCCATGTTTCAGCGCTATGGGCAAAACCTTTTTTAAATAAATCAGTGTAAGCATGTTCAATCTCATCAGATATCCAGGTGCCCGGCTCGCTTTTTCTTTTTGCCTTGCGGCAATTTCTTATTACATCCGCAAAATCCAGGTCTATTGAAAATGTGAATTCATTCTTTTTAAGAACAGCCTTCATGCTATGGCTTACTTTAAGCTTCGATGGGAATAAAACAAAGCGCGGATCAGGGCTGTACCAACAGGCTGGCTCGCCTTCATTGTACCAGGGGAAAATTCCGTTTTTATAAGCATTAATCAATCTCTCAAAAGATAAACTTCCACCGATGGCAAGCAATCCATCAGCATCCGCTAATTCAACTGGAGGAAAATTTGTTTGCTCCTCAGGAATGAAAAAGGCCATTAAAAATTTGTTATGATAAAACAGGGAAATAAGAAAGCCTTAAAAAAATAAAAATACCAGGCTATTAATGTTCAGAGAGTTGCTCTACTGTAGCGCCTATACCGCGATCTGTAATGGAGTTGCACATGGGCTTAAGAAGTTCATAAGCGCCATCTTTTACAGCATATTTTCCTTTAGTGTGTATGATCATCGCGCATTGCTCGGCCTGTTCCTGCGAATGGCTACAAACCTCTATCAGGGTTGTAATCACCCAATCAAATGTAGTTACTTCATCATTCCATACAATTAGCTGGCACACATTATTTTCATCTAACATCAGGTCAGTTTCAAATGCCTCTTTTGAATAAGGTTTAATTGTTTCCATAAATTAAATATTGTAAATATTGCTTCAAAATTACAGATTTAAAATTTAAAATATTCCGCGGGCTATTTCTTAATTTTTACTGGAACAAAAATTCAGGCATTGAATTTGGATAAGGAGGTGTTTGAACAAATAAACTTACAAATCAGTCTAATTAAATCTTAAAAATTTTAACATGAAACACTACTTAAAATTTTTCTCATCGGTCCTTATATTTTCATTTTTGATGGGAAACGTTGACGCACAAACGAAAACTAAAATCAAAACAAAAACTGCGGCTTCGCCAAAATTTGTCGAAAAAAGTTTTGGAACGCCGGCTTCTGTTACGGATGTTACAGATGTTGCTGATAGCAGTAAATCATATAACAGTGTTAAAAGCCTGTTGGATAAACATGTTACTTTAACTTATGGTGACAACACTTTTAAGGGAAACGAGCCGATTAGAAGAGGCGATTTTATTGTTGCTTTGAACTCTGCACTTGATGCACTTAAGCAAGTCGCTACTGAGAATGGAATAGATAGTTCATTCAATGTAACTAATACATCGGCTAACGCAAATATGTCTGCAGCATCAGTTGCCGAAAATACAAATTCGTCTTCAAGTGTTATGTCATCAGGCTTAACAGATGTACAGGAAAGCAGTGTGTATTACCCCGCTGTGCAAGGATTAATGGCGAAGGGTGTAAGCGATCCCTTTACTGATTCTAAAAAGTTAAACGCCGGCGCTCCTATGACTGAAAGCGAAGTGTATGATGCATTGAATAAACTATTTGGTTATGATAAAAGTGGAATGAATCCGTATGCAAAAACTATGAGCAGGGATAAATTTGCAATGGTTTTAAACAATGCAGTTTCTAACAAACTAATGGAAGAATATGCAATGGTTGATAAAAATAATGCAGAAGCAGAGCAAATGAGGCAACAGCAAAAAGAAAAACTTGCACAGGAAATGGCAAGCCAGGATCAAATGAGAAAAGATTCTATGAACAATGCTTATAAGGCGGACCAAATGGAAATAGAAAAGAAAGCAATAGAAGCTCAATCGAAGAAAAAGCATAAAAAATAAACATATAACTTTTAGAAAAAAGCCGCGTCATTTTTATGGTGCGGTTTTTTTTGTGCTGGATTTTTTTCAGGACATCGTGCAGTGTCGAAAATTAACTGGCAGGAATATCGATAATAAATTCTGCGAATTCGCCTTCTTCCGTTCGCACTTTCAGGTCTCCGCCATGTGCTTTTATGATGTCGTAACTTAAGGATAAACCAAGCCCTGTTCCCTGGCCTGTCGGTTTGGTAGTAAAAAAAGGTTGAAAGATCTTATCTAATACTTTTTGCGGAATGCCGCCCCCATTGTCCTTTACGCGAACCACTATTTTATCATGTAATTTTTGTGTAACGACAGTAAGAAGCGGTTGATAATTCTCGCCAAGCTGCTTCTTTTTTTCCGTCATAGAATAGAATGCGTTATTATATAAATTCAGCAACACTCTTCCAAAGTCTTGTGGATTAGTTTCAATTTTTCCTTCATTGGAAGACAATGCATCGTCGTAATTTGTGTCTATATCTATTTTAAAAGATTTATCCTTTGGATTTAGGCCATGATAGCTTAATCGTAAATATTCATCTGCCAATGCATTTATGTTAGTTGATTCCATCTGGCCGGTATTTTTTCTTGAATGCTGCAGCATGCCTTTTATTATCGCGTCTGCACGCTTGCCATGATGATTTATTTTTTCCATGTTTTGCCTCAGGTCTCTTATAATTTCATCAACATCTGTTTTATCAGCGTCGGTTAATTTTGTTATCGGCCCCTCCTCCAGTTCTTTTAAAAGTTCAACATTTAATTCAGAAAAATTATTTACAAAGTTTAACGGGTTTTGTATCTCATGCCCTATGCCCGCAGTAAGTGAACCGAGCGAAGCCATTTTTTCTGATTGTATAAGCTGGGCTTGCGTTGCTTTTAATTCTTCGAGTGACCTGCGTAACTGCATTGTACGACGGCCCACTTTCTTGTATAATTTAAATAGAATAAATGCTACAACAAATACAAATACCAAACTGGCAATTAAAGTATCTCTTACAAACCTTTGCCGCTTCAATTCAAGGATACGTAATGCATCGTTTTTTGTAAGGATATCAATTTGATTTTGCTTTTTCTGAATCTCAAAATTAGTTTGAAGGTTGGTTACTTTTCGAGCAATATCTATATTTATTAACGTATCCTTTATATCGGTGTATAACGTTTGGTATTTAAAAGCATCGCTAAAGTCTTTCATCGCGGCATAAGTAGTTGCCAGGCCCTGGTAGGCTTCCTTCAATTGTTCTTTGGAATTTATTACACTTGCCGTAGATCGTGCTTTTTCATAAGCATTGATGGCTGAATTGTAATCTCCGGTTTTATAAAAATTATCTCCCAGGCCAAGGTAAGAATGCACCATATCTAATTGGCCATTAATTTTTTTTGCAAGGGAGAGTGCTTTTGAGTGATACTCTCTTGCTAAATCATAATTTCCTTTTTTAGTGTATGTTCTCCCAATATCATTCAGCGCATAAGGAACATTTTCAGTATTCTCATAGGCTTTAAGAGATTTTTTAAAATAGTATAAAGCGGAGTCGT
>JALYYM010000359.1 GCA_030946565.1 Bacteroidota bacterium
CTGCAGGTGCGCCTGCTTTTTCTTTAAGCTCCAATAGCTGGTCGTATGGTACTTATACATGGCATACGAATCGTGACACTTATGATAAGATTGTTTTTGATGATGTGCGCAGCAACGTTATTCTTACTGCAATTTTAGCGTACATGGCAAGTGAAGATCCATCCACAACCTCGAGAGAGAAATCTGTTTTGCCTGTGAATAATAAAACAGGGGAAAATGAAAAATGGCCGGAAACAAAATCACCAACGAGAAGAGGAGGGTTGGATTAGACTGGATGAAAATTATGATCATGATTTAGCATGTATCCTTTACCGATAGAATAAATGGAATCATAGAAATTTGCAAGTAAGCAAGAAAGATTGTTATTTAAGCTCTATCCTTTTTGTTTCACCATTTGTATATTCATATACAATAAAAGTGGCGTGCATGTTGGGATAGCTTAATAATAGTTGATTCTTAAGTTTTTTGTAAACCCTTATTTCAGGATAAGCCGGCACATTCATTTCCTGCATTGACCAGCTCCAAACGCTTAGCAACGCTAAATTACTATCGCACATAAAAGTATTTTCTTTTTTTGTATAAAAAGGAATCAACTCTTTAGTGTTGACTGTATCCCGAATGCAGATATACATTTGCGGAGGCTTATAACTGTATAGACTTGATGATAAAAAATAGTCCCAATAGCCAAAGAAATTAAGGAAAGGTAATAAGCCAAAGAAAAGAATGAATATCTTATTGAACCCGATTGTAAGCGAACGTTTGGATAAAACTACAGCGCTGCGATTAATAAAAAGCAGGTAAATGCATAAGATCATTACAACATTCCACGGCCAGATAATTGCGTTATAATTTATGCTGAATGGCCCTAAAAATATAAGGATATCAACATGCATGCATATCAGCAAAACCGCTCCCGTTTTCATTGTTCGTTTGAATGCCAAACCAATTCCCAATAGCATTTCTATTAAGCCTAAAAGATAACCAAGGTGATACAGCAACAAATTATAGCTGTATGAACTTTTTACTTTGAAAATCCCCAACGATACCAATTGATGTTGAAGATATTGAGAGAATGCAACATTCATTTTACTAAGCCCACTAAAAAAATACACCGATATAAAAATGAACGCAATTGAATTCAGCGCAACCCTTTCATTCTTTCTATTTATCAATAATGCCAGGATGATAAAAATATATTGATACTCCCAAGACTGCCACCTGTTTTGATCTAAGCTGCAGGATAATAATTCAATGACGATAACACTGATCAGTAAAATTCTTTTTGATGGAAATATTAGCAAAGCGGCTATGCATAACAGTGAGATTATAAAAAAGGCCCGGTGAATTGCCTGCGGAACAAATAAAAAATCAAATGAAGGAACAACAGGAAATATCCTGTCCGACAGCCATAGCTTCCATGAAATGTATTTCGCCACAAGCCAGCAAAGGCAAATAATTCTTGTGATTAATATTTTTTTTCTGGTGAGAGATAGATTTGGTAAAAACATAGGTAATCATTGCTTACTCAGTAATCGCACGCCTGCCTTTTTAGCGGTATCAGGCCAGATTACTCGTTTAGCCATTTATTTTCTTCTTCTATTAAATCCTCATCAGTAGTTATTTTGCCGTTGCGTACATCTTCCTCACTGCTCATAAGCATTTTGTTTTGCGCATCTGTTAATTTGATCTTCGTATTCCCTAAATCAACAGTCTCTAAAAGATCATCAATTTTTTGCAGAATACTCGCGTCACTTACTGAGGCAAGTTTATCAAGAATATTATACTGTAAATTATTTGACTCCATTTTAATATTATTTGGCTTTATGAAGTTAAGAAGTCTTAGTGGATGCACATCTAAAACCGCGCCAGCAACTTAAAGTTAATCAGCCGTGGTGTTAACCTGTTAGGTATGCTGAAAATATTATTTGCATAATCTTTTATCAACTGATAGGAGATAGTGTTGGCCCGGTCTATCAAATTAAACACTTCAAGGCTTGCCCAAATATTTTCAAAACTTCGGAAAGGAGAGTGGCTGCGCCGCAATGATTTTTCACTTAGCAACAATGCGCTAAAACCAATATCCACTCTTATGTATGGCTCAATGATCAACCCATTACGATATTTTACACTGTTGGGAATATTATAGCTCATGTTGCTGCCATAGATCATATTCAGATGCACTTTAAAATTTTTATTTGTGCTTAAATAATCCTGTAGAAACAAACCTAAAGTTAGCAGCCGGTCTGTTGGCCTGCGTACATATCCTACATCATTCTTTACGGAATCAGCAACAATCTGGTCAGATGATTGAGCCGTTATAGTTTCACCTGCAGCATTTTTATACGTGTAATAAAAATCATTATTCAAATCTTCTTTCGTCCGGCTAATCCCCATGCTGAGCCAGCTTTCAGCGTCTTTTACCAGCTCAGTAAAAATTCTTGTTTCAATTCCTGTGGCATAAGCCTTTGCACTATTTTCTCCATAATAGCGTATGCGTACATTATCAATATCATAAGGAACTACATCGGTAAGCGATTTATAATAAGCTTCGGTGGTTATGCGCATTGGCCGGTTGCCGGTAGAAAGATTATAATCGAAGCCTGCTACAAACTGTACACTTTTCTGGCTAAGAAGATCACGGTTTATGGAGCCATCATACCTCCTTAGCTCCCGGTAAAATGGTGGCTGGTCATATACCCCGGCAGCAGCTTTAAACACAATATCATTTTTCCAGGCTGGTTTATAGCTCAATTGCACCCGCGGGCTTACAATAAATTCTTTATTGAGAGAGTTGTAGTTGAAACGAACACCCGCCTGCAAAGTGACGTCTCTAACGGAAGCGCCTAAACGAATATTATCCTGTATATAGCCGCTGTACTTATCTACAGTAAGGTCTTCCTTCGATTTTAAAACGCTGCTAAGGTTTACTGCATTGGGGCTGTAAGGCAGTGAATAGCCGGCACTGTCCTTATACTCCCATTCGTTCAGCTTATCATTGATGATGGTATGAT
>JALYYM010000362.1 GCA_030946565.1 Bacteroidota bacterium
TATTTCAATTCACGGATAACTCAATTATTCCTGTAACATTGAGCATAATTTAGTTATCTATTTAAGTAAACAAGATAAATTGTTTATTTGCCAATAAAAGGCTTCTATGTATCCCAATTTATATTATACTATTAACGATTGGTTTGGTTGGAAAATCAATGCCTTTAAAATCTTTTACACGTTCGGGATTTTCGTTGCGCTTTCTTTCGTAGCCGCTGCTTATTTTTTCACACGTGAATTAAAACGTAAAGAAAAGCAAGGCCTCCTGCAGCCAAGAGAGGAAACTATTGTTGTAGGCAGGCCTATTTCCATATTTGATTTGTTGATCAATGGGATCATAGGTTTTATTTTTGGTTATAAAATAATTGGTGTGTTCCTCGCCAGCCGTTCCCAGGGCGTAGATCTGCAGGAATATATTTTTTCTTCAAACGGCAATTTCATTGGCGGAATAGTAGTTGCAGCGCTGCTTATCTATCTTAAATACCAGGAAAAGAATAAGCAAAAACTTGCAAAGCCGGAAAAAAGGATTGTAAGAATATGGCCGCACGACAGGGTGGGAGACATGGTTATTTTTGCTTTGGTATTTGGAATTCTTGGCGCCAAGCTTTTTGATAATCTTGAAAACTGGGACAGGTTCATACAAAATCCTTTAGGTAACCTGCTTTCGCCGAGCGGGCTTACATTCTACGGAGGCCTTATCTGTGCAGGCATTGCCATTTGCATTTATGCAAGAAAAAAAGGGATTAGTCTTTTGCATTTAACCGATGCCATAGCACCCGCTATGATGATCGCTTATGCTATTGGCCGCATCGGCTGCCAGGTAGCTGGCGATGGAGATTGGGGCATTTTTAATAGTGCATATATTAGCGATATTCCGGGCCATGCAGTGCCGGCCAGTTCGGATGAGTTCCAGGCTAAGCTTAATCAAAATTCAACCTATTTCCTGAATGGTTCTGTTACTGATGCCACCGGAAATTCAACCCTTGTTACCGACAGGCATGAAGAGTCTCTTGCAAAGGTTCCTCATAAAAGCTTTCGCGGCCCATCGTTTTTGCCAACGTGGATGTTTGCCTATACCTACCCGCACAATGTAAATGAAGACGGCATTCTGCTACCGGATTGCGAAGGTAAATATTGCAGGTCGCTGCCGCAGCCGGTTTTCCCAACCCCTTTTTACGAGACTTTAACTTGCGGCATTTTTTTTCTAATACTATGGCTGATAAGAAAGAAGATAAAAATACCCGGTGTAATGTTTTCAATTTATTTAATAATGAATGGAATAGAAAGGTTTATAGTAGAAACCATAAGGGTAAATTCTACCTATACAATATTTGGCCTTCATCCTACGCAAGCCGAATTAATTTCTGCTGCATTAGTTATATTTGGATTGACAGGCATAATAATTTTTACTTCAAGAAGAAAGCCTACCGCTTTACAATATTCTGAATAAATATTAATCAAAGCTACTGCTGTTGTGACGTTTGGTAGTAACAACCATCTTTTGTCGCCCCTGTAACTTTCAGGACCTGATTTCGTTTCACCCCAAAACAATAACCGTTCACAAAACATTTTAACCTTCCATGTATAATTATGTACTATGCTAAACAAAGTACTTAGTTTTGTTCTGTAATATTTAAAACATAGTAATAAATCAGCCATGACAAAATCTGCACTTTTAACCCTAATTTTTTTAATCGCTTCAAAATTTCTTCTTGCCCAAACTTTATCAGGTACTATCACCGGGAAGGTAACTGATGGGGGAGAGCAAAAAATTATTGATGCAGCAACCGTTTCCTTATTAAAAGCCAATGACTCTTCGCTCGTGAAAATAGGCCTGACTGATAAAAACGGAAACTTCTCCTTTGACCATCTTTCAAATGGTAAATATTTATTGATGGCTACTTCCATAGGCCATTTAAAAGTTTATAGCCCGGCGCTTGAAATAACAAATGCAGAAACAGTTTCTGCAGGAGTACTGCAACTAAAAGATAATCTAAAAATGCTCAGTGCAGTAACTGTTGCCGCTGCAATCAAAAAGCCATTTATAGAAAGAAAAATTGACCGCACAGTTATAAATGTAGATGCGTCAATTACAAATGCAGGAACAACAGCCCTTGAGGTGTTGGAAAAAGCGCCCGGTGTAACGGTAGATAAAGACGGTAACATAAGCCTGAAAGGTAAACAAGGCGTGATGATAATGATGGATGGAAAACCGGCTTACCTCAGCGGACAGGAGCTTGCCAACCTATTAAAAAATATGCCGTCATCAGCCATTGATCAAATTGAAATAATGACCAACCCTTCTGCTAAATATGATGCCTCCGGAAACTCTGGGGTAATCAATATTAAAACGAAGAAGAGTAAAATGAAAGGCCTTAACGGAAGCCTTAGCTCTACCATTACTCAAAGTAAGTTTACAAGAACTAATAACAGTTTAAATCTTAACTATCGTACGGGTAAGGTTAATCTTTTTGGCAATTATGGTTATTCATATTGGCAGGGTTATAATGATCTGACGCTGCAAAGAAAATTCAGGAATGTTTCAACAAAAGAATTGGAAACAATTTTTGACCAGTCATCACTAATGAACCATCATTCCACTTATCAAAACCTGAAAGCAGGAATGGATTTTTATGCCAGTA
>JALYYM010000379.1 GCA_030946565.1 Bacteroidota bacterium
CCTTCTACCTGCCGCTCTAATTCCTTAAAGCGGTACTTATCTTTTTTTAATAACTCATATATTATCGCAAACTTCCATTTGCCTTCAAGTGTATCCAGCGTTTGCCGAAAGGGACATTCTTTCGCGGTGGTGGAAATATTTTTTTGATTCATTTTCATGCTAAAAGCTTTACTGGTAACAAAAGTTACATTTAGTATAGTACTGTACACCTGGGTAACTACATGCAAAAGTATAGTAGCTACCCTATATTTGCATTTAAACTAAAAAATAATATCATGGCAAAATGGAAAGTAGATCCGGCTCACTCGGAAGTACATTTTAAAATCAAACACCTTGTTATTTCAACTGTAACAGGAGCTTTCAAAAAATTTGATGGAAATTTTGAAGCGTCGAAACACGACCTTTCTGACGCTCAAATAAACTTTACAGTAGATGCATCAAGTATTGATACAAATAACGAACAGCGTGACGGGCACTTAAAGTCTCCGGATTTTTTCGATGCTGAAAAATACCCGGAATTAAAATTTGTTTCCACGTCAGTAGAAAAAAAGGATGATGAAGAATATGTGCTTACAGGCGAACTCACCATAAGAGACGTGACAAAGCCAGTAGAGTTGAAAGTAGAATACGGCGGACAAACGCAGGACATGTATGGACAAACAAAAGCAGGGTTTGATGTAACAGGAAAAATTGACCGCCAGGAATTTGGGCTTAAGTGGTCAGGAATGACTGAAGCTGGTGGCCTGGTAGTGAGCAACGATGTAAAGCTGAATATAAGCCTGCAGTTTACAAAGCAACCATAACATTTACTTTCATAGATAAAATTTTAAACCACTTATTTTAGGTGGTTTTTTTTATTTCTAATATTGTCTTTTAAAAAAATGCATGCCATTAAGTTCCCGCAAAGAAGTTGCTGCTTTTGTACACAGAAAGTTATTGTTCCGGTTAAGGCGGCTTGCGCTTTTTTTTGTAATCGTTACCGCAATTCTTATCCATGAAATTTCAAAAAATTATATCGCCGGCTTCCTAGCATTAGCGGGCTTCTTAATAGGGTTTATTATTGGTTTTATTGTTGCAAAAAGAATGCATAAAATTACCTGGGACGAAGAGGCCTCTAAAGTCGTTGGTAAAATGGATACGGTAGGAATAGTAATCCTGGTTATCTACCTGGCATTCGCTATTACAAGAAGATGGATTTTTTCGCACTGGCTGGAAGGACATGCCCTTGGTGCATTTGTGCTATCAATAAGCTGTGGCGCCATCATTAGCCGGCTTTGGTTTGTACGAAAAAAAATCCGTGAGGTGCTGAAGAAGGCAGGGAGATTGCATCCGGGGAATGATAGATGAATAAGAATAGGCGGGACAACCCCGGCAACTTTTTATTAAGGAAGATGTTGCAAGAGGAGTATTGTTGCAAAGTTGAAGCAGTAATTCAAAAGCTGCGTTAGATCAAAAATGGGTTTAATCAATTTGAGATTTATAAAATTTGAAAGATAAATATCTGTGTTTGCAAAACATTCTTTGTCACTAAAAAAAATCTCAAAGGATTATATCAAAAAAATGAAATAAATTTCAGGGATTATTAAAATTAAAAACCCTTACTATCTTTTTCAATTCTATAATTTAATTCAATGTCCAATTTTATTGATCGCATTTGCATTGAAAATTTCAAGTCTATTAAATATTGCGAGATTCAAGATTGTAAAAGAATCAATTTATTTATAGGCAGGCCGAATGTTGGCAAGTCCAACATTTTGGAAGCTTTGTCTCTTTTTACAATTCCTTATCTAAGAGAAAATACGTCTAAAAAGCTATCTACACTAATTAGGTTAGAGAATGAGGCAGAATTATTTTATAATGGAAATACGCATACCGATGCATCAATTAAAACTGATATTGGTAATTGCACTCTTGGCTTTCATCCCAAGGAGGGATTAAAAGCAATTGTTGATTTTCATGGCGATTCCTGGCATAATATAAGAATTGATGAGAAATTAAATGTAACAGGAATTGGTAAACATAAATGGTTTGAGCCACCCGTAAAGAGATATAACTATAAGCCTAATGTTGCTTATAAAAAATCTCACGCTAAATATCTTATACCTCCCTTTGGATATAATCTTTTATCAATAATTGAGAATTATAAAGAACTAAAACAAGAAGTTATTTCACTTTTTAAAGAATATAACCTGGATATTGCTTTTGATAAAGCAAGCCAGACTATTAAAATAATACAATCAAATAAGGGAGAAATATTTCTAATACCGTATAATTCCATTGCTGATACTCTACAACGCATTATCTTCTATAAATCAGCAATAGCTTCTAACAACGATAGTATATTACTGTTTGAGGAACCTGAAGCACACGCATTTCCACCCTATATGTCTTTAATGACACAACAGATGATAAACAAGAAAGACAACCAGTATTTCGTAGCAACTCACAGCCCGTTTATTTTAAATGACTTACTGGAAAATGGATTAGAAGAACTTGCTGTTTTTACCGTTCATTATGAATTAAATAAAACTAAAGTGACAAGCCTTGATAGGGATGAATTACATCAAATCTTTCAAAATGGTGTTGATCTTTTTACAAACAGTGAAAGTTTTGTGTAATGGATCAAGCGTTTATACCTGAGTGTTATGTTGATACAAATCTCGTTGAAACACTTGTCCCTCCTGACACACAATACAATCATCAAAAAGGTTGCGGAACTGTAGCGAAGGTTATGAGAGAAAGATTTTCAGACCGTTTTGCGGTAGGCATTATTGACAAAGACAAACGTCGCATCGATTATTTGAAAGAATTTGAAGAATTATCCCACAAAGAATCACTGATATTGCATAAGCATAAAACAAAGCACCATTACATCATTCAGATATACCCGGCTATGGAACGCTTTCTTCTTTTAAATGCAGAACTATGCGGCGTGAAAATGGAAGACTTTGATCTTCCATCTGACTTTGAAAAATTAAAAGATATTACGAAAACGGTGAGGAGCAAAAATGATATAAGGTTTAAGCGCCTGTTCAAAGCATTGTTTGAAAGAGGGTCTTCAGATATTAAAAGAATAAGCAGGTGGATTCAATATTTAAAAGAAACTAATTACAAAGCTGAAAGAGATAAGTTAAAAGAATTATAAATGCGATCACTATACATTTCAGGGGCTGATGCAAGCATCTCCGGCACCATACAATTCAATAATCATTAAAACTCATTGAGTAAAGAAATATTATCTTATAACTTCTGCAGGCTGGTTTCAATCCTCCCTCTCGTCTCCTCATCACCCAATTCCACAGGCTCAAATTTTTCACCAATCAGCTTTTCGTATAATTCAATATAACGGTTGCGGATAGTTGCTATCCATTCATCACTCATGTCAGGCACTTGCTGCCCTTCCTTTCCCATGAAATTATTTTCAATAAGCCATTCTCTTACAAATTCTTTGCTGAGTTGTTTTTGCTTTTCACCTTTCGTCTGTTTTTCGTTGAAGCCATCCGCATAAAAATACCTGGAGCTATCGGGCGTATGTATTTCATCTATCAAAATAATTTTATCGCTAAGCTTGCCAAATTCATATTTGGTATCAACCAATATCAATCCTCTTTTCGCTGCAATTTCTTTTCCCCGTTCGAAAAGTTGTAAAGAATATTTTTCCAGCAGTGCGTAATCTGTTTCTGAAACTATT
>JALYYM010000383.1 GCA_030946565.1 Bacteroidota bacterium
TGATTGATGGATAATATTGTCGCTAATTGCATTCGTATTTTCAGTCCATTCCTTTACATAATCTGCCCACGTTTTTCCAAGGTGCCGGTTGTAAGGAACAATCCAGCAATCGTGATGTTGTGATAATAATAAAGTTCTCCAGGCATCATCAAATTTCTTTTCCGGATAAGGAACATTTGCATAGAACTTTGCCAAAGCAGCAATCTTTTCAGCCATTGTTATTTTATTCTCGGCTACCCTTACCTGCTGCGCAATGCGTTGTAAAATCTGTGAGCCCCATACAAGGCTCACATTAATATCTTCCTGCGAAAGACGCCAGTTTTCAATATTTTTTTTATTTTCTATCAGCTTAAAATAATTGCGCCATGTGGTGTATTGTGTAGATGATTTATGATTACCGAGCCAGGGTCCGTTTTTCCAGCCTGCATCCTGCAAACACATGCCCACAGGGAATTCTATTCCTTGTTGTGTTGCCGCATTTATATATGTGTTCGAATTATTCCATGCAATGGTTTGCCAGGTTGATCCTGGTTGCAAAGCTTCCGATGCATAACGCGGCACAGTTAATATGCTGCTGCCATCGGGGCCAATCCAGTTTACTGCTTCGCCGCCATAAGCCCTTACATAACCACCCCAACAGGTGTTCGGATTTTTTAATGAAGCATATTTAAACCCCAGCGATTTTAATATTTGTGGCAATGCGCTGGTAAAGCAAGGCTCTTCGGATGAATAGGTTGTAAATGAAATGGCAGGAAAATGTTGCCTTAATTTTTTTATTCCATATTGAAATTGCCTGATGATGCTTTCGCCGGAAATGTTATACAAATAGCTTTGCCCATAACCAGGGTTTACATATTCTATTGAGGTTTGGAGCGATGGATTGTCGAGTAATTTTTTTATTGCTGCGTAACCAACCGGGTCTTTCAATTGAGCAGTATCCCAGGTTTCGGGTTCAATTTCAAGATTCACTTTCCAGTTGTCATAACGGTTTAAAGTATCTGCAATAAATTTTGTAACCCACAAAGGATAATGGCCATAAGTGCCACCGTGGTAACCATCAACAAAATAATTTGTTTGCGCAATGGAAGTAAAAAATATTCCTGAAAAAAAAAGATATAAAAATAGATAGTTGAATCGCTTCTTCATAAAAATAAATCGTATGCTGTAAGGTTCTACAAAACTATCAATATACAGCCGTAAAAATTGCGCGGGGCATTTCTTTTGAACCCGGAAAGAAATTTCATGTAAAGATATTTTGGGACATTTGTAATATCTATTGGTATGCAGAGGATCATACAAAGCCGTGGCAATGGACGTGGCCGGTTTTCCATGATATAAACGGGCTTATGCATTTAATGGGTGGGCACAAAAATTCAATGCAAAGCTCGATAGTTTATTTACCGCGCCAAATACAGTGAAGTACGGAAGCTATGGCCACGAGATAGATGAAATGAAAGAAATGGTGATACAAGGAATTAGCCAGTATGCGCATGGTAATGAACCTGTGCAACATGCGGCCTATCTATATAATTACAGCGGGCAGCCCTGGAAATTGCAAAAGCAATTGCGGGAAATAATGGCGAAGATTTACAATGCTTCACCAAGCGGTTTTCCGGGTGATGAAGACCAGGGTGAAACCTCATCCTGGTACGTATTGAGTGCTTTGGGTTTATATGCCTGTATGCCCCGGCCCGGATCAGTATGTTATCGGCAGCCCGGTGTTTAATAAAATCACCATCACTTTAGAAAATGATGAGCAGTTTATTATAGAAGCCAATAATAACAGCAGCCAAAATGTTTACATACAATCAGCCAAATTAAACGGAACAAATTATAATCACAACTGGATTACTTATAACGGTATCATTAATGGCGGCACGCTTCATTTTGAAATGGGCGATGCCAAACAAATCAAAAGGTATTGATGATGCCGACAAACCTTTTTCTGTTTCTGCAAAAAATAATTGAAAAATAATCAGGTTGAAATAGAAGTGATAAAAAAATTGAGGGACTCTATTTTTAACAACGATATATGAGAAAGTATTTTTAAGTGCTTTAGTAATTATTGTTTGTTTTTTACGGCATGTAAAAAAACAAACTTTCTTGATAAGAACACGCCGTGGCTCTTCCGGGGCGCCGCAGGTGAATGTGCGGGTGGAAACTACACCGTAATAGTTTTCAAGTCTTACAAATGGGAAATCCTGGCTGCATTTGGTAT
>JALYYM010000420.1 GCA_030946565.1 Bacteroidota bacterium
ATCATAAGTCTTTTCTTTCTGTTGAATGTAGGGCTCATTCCAATATTTTTCTATGGATTGAACGGAAATAAAATTTTGTAACCCCTGCCATGTATTATCTCCTGAATATGTTGGCCACACATCAGGAGCACTCCATGAATGTGGTTTGAATTGATCAAGCGAAGCATCATACATCGAAGCCAGCATTTCTGCAGCAACCTTTTCCCCTTTATTTCCGCTGATCTTTACTTTCCATTTTTCTTCACTTCCGGGCAAAGTTTTATCACGGTATGTGTCAAATGAAATGTTTAGTTCTTTATTGCTCCATGGAACATAGATAGTATTTGACGAAGCATAAAAACGATTATCTTTTACAAAGAATTGATTTACTCCCCAACCACCGCGATCATTTTCTGTAATATTAAAATCAAAAGATTTTTTGTTATTATCCAACGAATAAAAATTGAAATCATTTACATTTTTATCTGCTACCGGTTGCCTGTTATCAGTTGTCTTTTGCTTGTTAATTTCCTCGATTAGAAAAACATTTTCAGCCGAGCTGCCTGTAACAATTTTTGCGGTTCCTCCCGGTTCAACATTATTTTTTTCAACAAAGTTCCAGGTATAAGAAGGAGCAGGCAACGAATCTTTCTTTGGATCATACACCTGCAAATATTTTACATCTTTTACTTCCTGTCCATACCTGTCCTTTGCGGTTGCCTCAATCACGTACCAGCCTTGTTTGAACTCTGAACTTTGAACTTTGAACTTTGAACTATTTGTAGAGTCATTCTGATTAAACACCGCCTCACTTCTCAGCCATGATTCTTTTTTTGTTTCATCATTATATTCGTCATGTGGGAAGTATTGAATGAATTCATTTTTTGTCAAAATAAATTTGTCAGGTTGTTCCCAAAGCCGGTCACGAATTAATCTTTCAGGAGGTTGTAGTTTATAAATTTTCACTTCAGCTATTACCGGCTCAGGCTGGCCGCTCAAGTTTTTACTGGTAACAATAATATTTTTTAAGCTATCAATATTTATCACATCACCTTGCGGCAAGCCAATCTGCAGATTCAATGCTTTATAGCCAATGGGAACAGTGATGTCGCCACTTCTTGTTTCACCATTGATGTCGGTAACATCGGCTTCAACTTTATAATCAAATACAGGCTCAGTTTTTTTATCCAGTGTAAGATCAGGAATGGCCGCAAATTTTATAATAAATTTTCCTTCTGCATCAGTTATGATTTCTCCATTAGTAATTTCAAGCGGGCTGGTTTGCGGAAATCCTTTGCGCCAGAACATCCATGGATAAAGGAACCTGGCTACTCTTGTTACGCGGTATTTTACATTTGCGCCATCAATATTATTACCTGCGTAGGCTTTGGCAAAGCCAGTTATCGTTACAGTATCATTTACTTTGTAACTTCCTTTCAGTGTATCAAATTCATTATAAAACTTTGGTCGCTTATACTCTTCAACAGAAAATGAAACAGATGAATTTTTATAATCATAAACATCTATTTCGAACTCTCCATTCAATTTATTTTCCGGTAAACGAAATTTGCCATTGAAAGAGCCAGATTCATTCAATAAAACCTTCATGGAATCAACTTTTTGACCGTTAGCGCCATTTAATATTACAGTAATTGAATCTTTCGATTGAAGCAAAACAGGCTTCTTGTTTTTCCAGTTTTTAGTAACACCGATACCTTTGAAATAAACCAATTGTCCAGGACGATAAATACTCCGGTCGGTAAATAAAAATACTTTCGCATTGTCTTCATCATATTCTTTCTGGTCTTTATAATCGCCGTCAATAGCGCTTGCATCATAGTTATAAATATATTGCTGATCGTCTAAAAACAAATGATCCTTTTTGTAATTGATCTCAAGCCTGACATTCCTGTTTTCATCTTTTTTAGGATCATTCAGTTTTAGATAACCATTCTTGTCTGCGGTAAATAGTTCCTGTTTTATCATTTTATAATCGCGGTTATTATAATCATATTGCTGGATCCACACCTGCACCCTTGCTGCATTTAATGGTTGTCCTGTGGTTCTGTTCAAAACAAAATATTGAAGCCCGCTATTGATAAAGCTTATATCAGAAACATAAAAATATTGTGCTGCCAATGGGTTCTTATCAAGGCTGAAATCTTCGCTGACGCTGCCTATCAATGCATATTCTCCCACAGGCAGTGCATCAATTTTTACTTCTACTGAATGGGAAAGATAATCATCAGCCATTGGCAAATCCTGTCTCCAGTTCTTTAAACTTTTAGTGGCAGTTAAAATTTGAAAAACCTTGTTGTTATCATTGTTTTTGTTGATTTCTTTTTTCAGTTGGGGAGTCAACTCAATCAACCGGAAGTAAATGTTCTTGAAATTTTTATACGTAACTAATGTTCTAAAAGGAAGCCCTGGCACATTTACTTTTTCTGTGGTTAAGTTTATTTGCGGATGAAGAATTTGATTTAGTAAATTCTTTGCATTAATTCCTCCTTCGCTTGAAGGGAACTTTTTGATAATTGCATCCAACATTACCTTTGCCTGCTTCACCGTATATTTTTGTGCCGGATCATTTTGTTCCGATGCCTGCTGCGCTGTATTGTATATCTGCTGCGCAATTAAAAAAGAAGCTTGCGCTGAAGCAGGATTATCGCTATATTTTTTACTTATATTTTTTAACGCATCAATATATAGCTCTTCTTTATTTTCCATAACGCCATACTGATTTACGAAATTGATCCGCTCAATATCAGCATCAATCAGTGCATCGGGCTTTGCGTCATTTTTATGAAATACCAAAAGGTTTTGGAAAATAAGTATTGCTTTGTGTTGTAGCGATGCCGAGTCTTTTGTTGAAAATTTATGTTTTGCAAATTCGTTCACCGGCGCGAATGCTTCCTCATCTTTTATTTCA
>JALYYM010000426.1 GCA_030946565.1 Bacteroidota bacterium
TCCTTGATACGATTTACAATTGCACCCGCGAGTAATGTATCCTCTATGTTTAACCGGTCTTTCCATCCCGCGCAGGCTAGTATTACATTTTTTTTCTCGTTTATCAAATAATTGCACACTGCTGAAATGTTGCAGAAAGACCCTGTAAGAATTCCTTTAGCGCCTTCTGTTAGCGCCATGTGTAGCAATTTGGTGCCATTGGTAGTAGTTAATACTAAGGTTTTCCCCTTGATAAATTCAGGTGTGTATTGCAGGGGAGTATTCCCGTATTCTAATCCTTCAGCAATTTGGCCATCTCTTTCCCCGGCCGTAATTACATCCATCTGCTTCCCAAGCTTTATACAATCCGCGACACTGTCCACCGGGATTATGCTTTTAGCTCCATTGTACAATGCTGCTGCAATAGTGGAAGTTGCCCTTAGCACATCAATAATCACGACAATGCTACTACTTACATCATACAAATTCAACAACGAAGGAGAGAGGCAAGCGGTTATAGAGGGTTTACCGTGTTTTTGTTTCATTAGTCAATTCTTTAAGACCAGTTTTTTCTGGGTTTATTCAAAAGGCATTTTAACTACCCTTGCGCTTAATAGGCGATCTCTTACTTTTATATAAACTTCCGTATCAATTTTGGAAAAACCGGCGCTTACATATCCCATGGCGATAGCCTTGTTTAATGAAGGCGATTGAGTTCCGCTGGTTACTTTACCAATAGTTTGCCCTGCTACATTTTTTATTTCATAATCGTGACGCGGAATACCTCTTTCCAGCATTTCCAGCCCGACCAGCTTTTTAGAAATGCCTTCAGCTTTTTGCCTTTCAAGAATCTCTTTCGAGAGAAAATCTTTTGAAAATTTCACTATCCACCCAAGCCCCGCTTCAAGCGGAGATATTTTATCATCAATATCGTTTCCGTAAAGGCAATAGCCCATTTCAAGGCGTAAAGTATCCCTGGCCGCAAGCCCAATAGGCTTTAAACCTTTGTCTTTTCCTTCTTCAAAAATTTTATCCCAGATAATATCTGCATTATCATCTTTATCCTCAAAATATATCTCCACACCACCCGATCCGGTATAGCCCGTTGCGCTGATTAACACATTGTCAATACCTGCGAAGGTTCCCTTCAAAAACGTATAATACTTTAAATTCATTATATCAATTTCAGTAAGAGGCTGTAATATCTTAGTTGCATTAGGGCCTTGTATCGCAAGAAGGCAAGTTTTTTCCGAAATATTATGCATCTCCACATCTTTACCATTATGCTTATCAATCCAATTCCAGTCTTTTTCGATATTTGAAGCATTTACAACCAACATATATATCTCATTTTCTTTAATGCAGTATATAATTAAATCATCTATAATACCGCCATCCTCGTTCATCAAACAACTGTATTGCGCCTTGCCCGTTGTAAGTTTCGATGCGTCGTTGCTTGTTAAGCTCTGAATTAACGGGAGAGCATTTGCTCCTTTTAAAATAAATTCTCCCATGTGGCTCACGTCAAACACACCCGCATTTTTACGGACGGCCGCATGTTCATCATTTATGCCTGAATAGCTTATGGGCATATTATATCCGGCAAACTCCGCCATTTTTGCTCCGAGCGCTATGTGCTTTTTTGTAAAGGGTGTATTTTTCATGCTACTTTTAAAGTTGGCAAATTTAGACGAAATATCAGACTGTTGCATTTTCGGTTTTTAAAATAATATGGCTTGGCTTTGGGAAACCTACCTGGGCATTAAATTAGGATTATACCTCGTTTATAAAGAAGGTAAACGGAAGAAAGGATTATCAAAAAATTTTGTAAACTGTATTAATGGATTAAACGAAAGAGATGTCAAATACAAACGGGGACAATCCTTGTTCCCAAAGAGCTCCTTTGGAGAAAAATTTTCGAGCAGCGATTTCGCATTTGAACGATATTTTAGAAAACTTTGTGGCAATCTCCATAGGGATGCTTACTTCGTTTCCCGGGAGATTGCTTTTCTGAAGATAATTCGGGACAGGTGGCCGCCGCAGGATTTTATGAATAAAGTTTATCCGGCTCACGGTCTGCCTGATTTGTTAACGCTTACAATTGTTTTACCCAATTCCATATTATTAATAATTGAAGATATGGAAGGCCTGGCTATTGATAAACGTATAAAAAACACTAAAAAAGAAAAAAAGAAAAGAATTTTGCGTATAAGAACGATACGAAATAATACTTAAAAAATTCGATGAAAAGTTTTTCTATTCCCTGGCTTATGAGAAACATAATACCCGGCAAAATTCCAGGCTGTATCAACACAATTGTCAAAAAACAATATTCAAAAATATATCTAACTACAACTTACTTATTTTAAATTACTTTTGCCCGGTTAACTCAATGAAAACCGCTCTAATATTGGCCTCGCCCCCTTCCATGCCAGTTCATCCGGACAAACCCCCTCTTCTCCAAGGGAATCCATTCGGACAAAGGAGAGGTGCCCTGAAACCTAATACCAGCAATTGTTTCATAAAATTGATAATTTTAGCCGGACAAAAGTGGTTTAGCATCCAATATTTTAAAATGGAATTTTAAATTTTAATATTTATTGATAAGCGCTTCCAGGAGGCGCCATAATAAAGTCTCCCGCCGAAGTATGAAGACTTAGCTTACTTCACTTAAATGCTATTCTTTTTTTTTATAAAAAAGTGTTTTTACTATAAATTATATTACAGAAAACATATATTTGCGACATCTGAAAAGATATTAGATAGTAAAACTACCATCTAATAATCTTCTACCCT
>JALYYM010000488.1 GCA_030946565.1 Bacteroidota bacterium
CATGCATACAAGCCAGCTCGATCGCGCTATAGATTTACTCCTTATGAGACTTCTTGTATAATTAAAGCCCATAAATTATTGCTTGAAGACATAAGTAAAAAACCGTTGAGTATTCAAATGCTTGCCAGAGCTGTTGCAATAAATGAATTTAAACTTAAGGCAGGATTCAAGCAACTTTTTGGTTTGACCATTTTTGATTGTCTTCATGAAGCAAGAATGGAAAAAGCAAGAGAACTTCTTCTTACAACTAATGAACCTATAAAGCAGATATGTGTGCTTTCGGGTTATCCCCGAATGACAAATTTTATAACTGCCTTCCGTAAACGATTTGGTTATACTCCAGGCTCACTACGCCGCAGGTAATGTGCGCTTTGCAAAACTCTTTGATGTCTTATCATATCTATTAGTGAAAAAAAAATCACATGGATTAGGGACCTTTATGATCTCTTATCTCCGCAAACAATGACAACAAAAAAGAGTTTATTGATTGATATAATTTCTGCTTTATTTATTTTACTATTTGTGTATGCTGGCATGACTAAACTTATGGGACAAGAAAGCTTTCAAGCTATCCTTGAACAATCACCATTAATAGGACCAAAATCAAATATATTATCTTGGCTTTTGCCTACTGTCGAATTATTTACTGCCCTTTTATTATTTATTCCATCAAAAAGGAAATTGGGTTTTGTTAGTACATTTTTCCTAATGATAATTTTTACAGGTTACATTGGCTATATGATTTTTTTTAAACCAAGTCTTCCATGTTCATGCGGGGGCGTACTTACAGGAATGACTTGGAATCAACATCTGATATTTAATCTGTGTTTTACTGCCCTTGCTGCAATAGGACTACGAATTCTGTTAACAAATAAGTTTTTATCGCAATAAACAGGCGAAGCCGAAAACCTGTATAAACGAGTAGGCAAAATTTGACTAACAATAAAATAAATTTTATGAAAAAGTATTTATCAGGCATAACTGCCATCATCCTTGCAGTAAGCTTTAGTGCATTTACAACCATTAAAGCAAAACCGAAGCTTACAGATCCATATTGGTTTCAGATTAGCAACCAATATACAACTGGTCAAGCGGTAGCACAAAAAGACGCAGTTTTTCTTCAGCAATCAGCAACGGCTCCTCTGGGGACAGGTTGTACAGGCAGCACTTATGATTGCGTTGCCGGTTTTAATACCGCACAGGTGAACGCCTCACACCAATTAATAGACGATTCCCAAGTACCCGGAAGCGTACCTCGTAAGAAGAATTAAAAAATTTAATCTTATTTAGCAGTAGCAACATTAATGAAATGATG
This sequence comes from Bacteroidota bacterium, assembly GCA_030946565.1. The sequence goes on from JALYYM010000488.1 coordinate 1,316, forward strand.
CTACTGCTTTATTTGCTGTCAGAAATCACCAACATCTTTAAAACTTTATATTCTTCAACCAAATCTAAACCATATTTGCGTAAATGTTTTCGCAATTCGAATATGGAAATCGTTTCAATATTTTCACTCCACGATAAATTGATGTCTATATTATTTTGATAATTAGTTTCATTAAAGAAAGGCGTAAATGGGTAATTATAGTTGACTACTGATTGAAGCTGCAAAAATAAATACCTCATTGATTGATTTTGTAGCTTAAGATATGTACCTTCTGAATCAACTATAAGCTCATTTTTAGATTTTATTCCTCTGGCCATTATTTTATCAATGCTTGAAATGCGTTTAAGTGTTAAACATTTTATCCGTCTGTTTTCAATTTTGCTTGTATAATGAAAGTAGCAGTCTAAATCTTGCCGCATCGAATTATAGATTTCATCAGCATTTTTGGGAAGAACTTTTAGGGCATAACAAAACAAGCTACTATCGGCCCAATCAAAATACTCCGAACTTTTTCTGGGAATGTAAAATTTATCCCTATTCTTTACTTCCAATAGGATTTTGTTATCAGGAATTCCAATATTTGGATTTTTATAGTGAAACCAGGTCAGTTTATATAGATCAGTAATCCGCATGTTTACACAGCTAAGGCCAATAATTTTATTTGAAATTGAATCAATTAGTGCCGTTACCTCTCCATCTCCGCCACCGGCATGTTCAAGACGCGAAAAAAATAATGAATAACATTTTATATAGTTTATAAATTCATTTTCTCCATTTATCCAGGAAAGTGGATTTGACGAGTCTAATCCGGCCAGGCCCATTTCATCTAATTTTATTTTTTTACCATCCAAAAAAGCCTGAATATTTTTATCTGTTGTTGAATTGCTGTAGGCTATCCCTCTCAAAGTCTTAACACTGTCAATCCACACGTGAGAAGGTAATCCATCGTGAGGAAACAAGCCTAACAAGGAACTATCTTCTACAACGAATGGTAAATGTTGCCATGCATTAATTATTTCTTCAGAAATATGACCTTTTAATCTCCGAAATAAATTATCAACTTCTTTTTTACTATTTGTTGTAACTAAGATGATTTGTACATTATTCCCGAACTTCTCCTGCAATTCCTGGAGGTGCGCCATTTGGGCTATGCACGATGAACAATAAGTCCCCCAAAAGTCAAAAAGGATAAGTTTTTTATTTAAATCATATAAGTTCACAGAAGTGGTGGAATCAGCAACATGAAGAACCAAAGGTAAATTCGGAACCAACTGGCCTTTCATCAATGGTTTTAATTCAAGCGCCTGAGTCCAGGCATGACTGGTTAGGGCAAATGAAATCCCTAAGAAAATTATTCTTAATATTTGCATCTTCTTGTTTTTAAATTAGTAGCCAGGATTTTGACTAAGGAATGGATTGCTATTCAGTTCGGTTTGTGGAATGGGATACAAGGTATCGGTAGCTTGCCAATCAGGCTTTATGGGAGATAGAATATTCGTCGCCTCATCCGTACGTTTTAAATCAAACCATCGATTACCCCATTCGCAAAAAAGTTCAACTTGCCGTTCATGCTGAATGGCGGATAATAATGATGTTTGATCAGATGCAGCTGTGTTTTCCAAGCCGGCTCTATTGCGAATGGTATTCAAATCATCTATTGCCCCGTTCAAATTATTTTGATTAGCTCTTGCTTCAGCCCTGATCAAATATTGTTCTGCAAGTCTGAAAACCATATAGTCTTCTAAAGGAGTTGAAAGTCCGTCATAGCCTAATTTATATTTATAGGGATAATAATAACTAATGCCATTTACTGTATTATTGTTTAGCCATTTAATCAGGCGCTGATCGCCATTCTCAAAAGCATTTAATAAGTTATTAGTAATAATATACCCTGGTATTTGGTCGCTACTTGCCGGAACGAAATAATATCCTTCCCATGTTTCAAGGCCGGCAATTACTGATGATAATTTCCAGATGGTTTCATTACTGCCTGTTAAAAAAACATTGTTCAAATCAGCCTCCAGGCTATATAGGCCCGCATCAATTATTTGCGTAGCATTTTTTTCGGCTCCCAACCAATCCCTTTGGTATAGATTTACTTTTGCAAGTAAGGCAGTGGCTGTAAAGCGATTTGGACGAAATCTCCCTGCCGTCGGGTAACTTGTTAATAGTAAATTCTGAGCATCTTTTAAATCATTAATTATTTGTGTGTAAACAGTATCGGATGGGGATCTGGGAAGGATTTGATTCTTATGATAATCAGTCGAAATTACCAACGGAATGGGACCGTAAAGGTTAGTCAAATTAAAAAGTATAAATGCTCTTGTAAATTTAGCTTCGCCTATCAATTGATTTTTTACAAGATTAGGTATATTACTTTGTGTCAAGCCTTCCAGGCATGCATCAGCATCATACAGAATGCTGAAGGCGTTACTCCACAATGAAGAACTGTTTAGACTATTGGTAATAGAAATTTCGTTTTTATAAAAGTCATTTTCTTCAACAATATTATTTGTAGGATATAATTCGTCAGAACTAAGGCCTGGATAGAGAGTTAGACCACCACTCGATATATTCAATGAAAAAGCCTGCATCATGTTTATATAAATTCCAACGACGGCATTGGTAGCATCAGCGCTATCAGCAAAAACTGTGGAATTGACTAATTGATTTTTAGGTGTAGGTATTTCCACAAATTTTTTACATGAGAAACAAAAAATTAGAAGACCTGATAAAATAAAGAAAAGAATTTTATTGATGAGTTTCATAAAAGAATTTTAAAAGCCTTAAAAATTAAGTTGAAAGCCTACTGCAATTGTTCTTAATGGAGGTACTCCATAGAAATTTTGTGTCTCAGGATCATTGCCCTTATAATTTGTAATGGTCAATAAATTTTGAGCGTTGACATAAAAGCGGACTGTTTCTGCTTTAAGTTTTTCAAGATATTTACCATGGAGGCTATAAGAAAATGAAACAGTTTTGACCCGTATATAAGATGCATCACCATATACCCCACTAGATTGAGTAAAATATGTTCTAGCGGCTTTCCCAGCAGGACTAGAAACGTTGGTGGTCAATTTTTCAAACTCAGTTTTGTCACCTGGTTTTTGCCAGCGCGAAAGCAATGCAGCGGGCAGATTGTATTCAGCACCAGGAACGTAAACTCCATAAATCTGGGCAAGATAATTAACCCCGGGTTGTTTTTTAAATTCAATGAAAATATCTAATTGAAAGCCTCTGTAGGTGAAAGAGTTGTTTAATCCTCCAAAGAATTTAGGATCAAGATTTCCGATAACCTGGATATCATTAAATTTATTGCCACTAATATTTACAGGAGAATATGTGGGAACTCTATCTGCTGTTAAAAATTGGAAAACACCTGTCGTATCATTTACACCTAAATATTTAAACCCTTTTAAAACGCTTAACGGTTGGCCCACTACATACTTTGTGGCGTAACTTGAACTCGCAATTCCAGGAAACGAAACCAACTTATTTCTTGGTACGGTAAGATTGAAAGAAGTATTCCAGCTAAAGCGTTTCGTTTTAAGATTAGAGGAGGTTACTACAAACTCCCACCCCGTGTTTTGCACCTTTGCAGACCAATTTTCAGTAACATTTGAGAATCCTGTTTGCGATGGTAGCTGAAAATAAACAAGTTGGTTGCCAGAGCTATTACGATACCATATAGCACTTAGGAAAAGGCGATCTTTTAAAAAACCTAATTCTATTGCTGATTCTGTTTTCTTTGTTATCGCCCAACTAAAGTCGGGATTGAATAAATTTTGTGGTAAATAACCAAGATAACCCTGGTAATAATAGTCGGTGGGCTGCCACCTGGCAATGTATTGGTAGTCTCCTATGGCATCACTCCCGGTTGTTCCATAACTACCTCTCAATTTTCCATAACTAAGCCATTTCAACGTTTTTTTTATAAGTGATTCATCTGAAAAAATCCAGCCAGTTCCGATTGATCCGAAATTTCCAAACTGTTTTCCTGGACCAAAACGACTTGAGCCATCTCTTCTGCCATTAAGATTTAAGATGTATCGCTGATTTAAAACATAATTTATTCTTCCAAAAATTGCATTATACTTATACTGGCTATAAGCATCCCTTGCTGTTTTGTCCGGAGCCCCTGATATAGATGTTATCAGCATATCATTAGTATATCCCGAGCCTGATATAATGTTAGAAGAATTTACATCCTCTTCAAATGTGCCGCCTAATAAAATATTTATTTTGCTTTTACCGAAAACTTTGCTGTATTCGGCCTGCGGTTCAATGATCCAGTTATGAATATTCTTTGTTCCGAAATCTGCAGAAGCAACACGCTGAAGGGCCGGATCCTGCGACAAAGCTGGATCACCTGAATATTCTATGCTATTAAGATAATTGTAACCGAAACTACTCCGTATTTCAAGACCTGGAATAATTTTATATGCAACTTGCAAATGATTTATCAGGTTAAAATTTGTAATGCTGTATTTCTTCTTTAAATATGATAAAGGATTTACGTTTGAAACTCCGAATCTTGCACCTTTGTAATTCCAAAGAAGATTTCCATTTTCATCCAAAAGATTTGGAAAGTCTGGATCTAAGGCGTAAGCACGCAATAAATTAGGTGTCCCCGAAGAATTATTTTTATCAAAAGAGTATTCCGAAGAATAGTCAAGTGATAACTTTTTATCAATAGAATTATGATGTAGATTTAAATTAACCGATGCTCGGTCATAAGAAAAATTACCCGGATAGATGTAAGTTTCATGATAATAGCCGGCACCGAGTAAAAATTGTGTATTCTCTGAACCCCCGGAAAAGGAGGTATTAATGTTGGTTGTGTAAGACGGGTTTCCAATAAAGAATTTTTTCCAATCAGTATACTTAGTAGTGTCGTAAATCGTCAGATCGGGGGCATAAGTTCTAAAGTTCGAAGGATTAGTGTTGGAAGGCGTGACTCCATCATTGGCAAAAGCTTCTCTTCGCATCTCCAGATATTGTTTTGTATTCATCATAGGCAAAGTATGAGCTACGCGGCTTATACCAGTGTATATATTCATATTAAATTTAGTTTTCCCTGCCCTACCCTTTTTTGTTGTTATCAGCACAACACCATTAGCCCCTCTTGAACCATAAATGGCTGTTGCATCAGCATCTCGTAATACTTCTATACTTTCTATGTCTGATGGGTTAATGCTATTGAAGGGACTTATTCCGCCATAGGAATTATTCAATAATATATTGTCACCGGGCGATGCTATGGATCGCAGTTGGTTGAGATTATTGTTTTGAGGAGCAAATGGAACTCCATCTATAATAAACAAAGGATTATCTTTTGGAGAAAGTGTATTATAAGGATCGGGGTTAAGTGAATTTTGTCCCCTGATCTGTATACTAAAAGAAGAACCTGGCAAGCCGCTAGTAGAAGTTACAACTAATCCCGGCACTCTTCCTTGTAATGCTGCCAATGGATTTGAAATAGGTTGCTCACTAATTTCGTCAGAGGATACCTTTGTTACACTTCCTGTGCTAAATCTTCTTGTAGTATTTCCGTAGGCAATAATTATTGTTTCATCAAGTCTGCTGACATTTGTTTGCAACTCGATTATTACATTGCTTCTCCCATAAAGAGGAACATCCGACTGCAAATAACCAATACTCGTAATAATTAAATCGTCATTTTTTTTCAATTTTTTTAGAGCAAACTTTCCGCTTTCATCAGTCGCCGTAGCTATGTTAGTGTGTTTCACAGTTATGGTGGCTCCGACCACTGGTTCATTTTGTGTATTAATTACTTTACCTGTAATATCTATATAACCATTAGTTGGCGGTAACTCTTTCTCAAATTTATCCTTTACAATTATATATTTCTTATCTATAGTGAAAGTAAGCGGTTGGTTATTAAAACAAATATCTAATACCTGGCTTAAGGAAGCATCTTTTACATTGATGTTAACGGTATTTGATTTGTTGATTTGCTCTCGTGTATATACGAAACTATAACCTGTCTGCTTCCTTATTTCCTTGAAAGTTTTTTCGAGCGATGCATTGTTTAAAGAGAGACTTATCTTTTGGCTATAGATTGATCCGGATGTAAGGATGCAAATGATGATTGTTAAGAGGATGTTTTTCATAGGGACAAATGTTATGGTAGGTTTTTCAATTATCCGAATGCGCGAAAAAAAAACTTTTAAATTCATAGTTTTGTTCGGTTATGGGTTGAATAATAAGCAGTCTTTGCCGATTGTATTTTTTGGTTAACCCATACATTCGCCGTCCTGATCGCCATCGGGGCGGTTTTTGTTGAGCCAACTTTTTCGTCTATCCGTCAGGGTAATACATAGATAATTTTGTTTTCGATTTTAAAATGAATCTGACCTGTTTGCTCAAGAAGGTATAGCAACCTCGATACGGGTTCATTGCGTGAGATTACGGCATTGAATTGTTGATTAACTTTTGCTTCATATTTTATATCTACATCATACCATCTGTTTACCTGATTCATGATAGTTTGAATATCCGCATCGTGAAAAATAAATTGTCCATTCTTCCAGCCGGTTACCTGTGCTGTATCCACATCCGTGCTTAGTTTTATTTCGCCTGAAGCCACCTGCCCTTGCTGCCCAGGCTTTAATATCAGGGTGTTGGTTATTCGTTTAATCTCCACTCTACCTTCAAGCAGTGTAACCTCCTTTGCCTTTTCATCTTCGTAAGACATCACATTAAAATGTGTTCCCAAAACTTTTACTTCGCTTTCATTTGTAAGTTTTACAATAAAAGGTTTGTCCTTGTTTTTCGCTACTTCAAAATATCCTTCACCCGTAAGCTCCACAATTCTTTCAGTTGCAGTAAAAGCCGTCGGGTATCTTAGAGATGAAGCAGCGTTAAGCCATACGTTGCTACCATCTGCTAATTGTACTTTATATTGACCTCCTTTGGGAGTAGAAAGAATATTGTAATTGCCTGAATTATTATTTGCCTGAGTATTATTAATATAGTTGATTTCGCCATCTATTGATTTATTAATTACAGTTCCATTGTCACTATTTAGTAATCCGTTTTTGGCATTATTTAAGTCAACTACTTTCCCATTACTTAATGTCAAAGTGGCCTTGTTGCCGCCCGGTTGGATGTCGGGCTGAGGTGTTTTCACAACTTCAGGAGCTGCGGATTTTTGATTAAGAGTTAAGCGGAAAATTGCAAAGGCTGCTACTAATAAAATAATTGATGCCGCAATGCCATATATCCATCTATTTGATGCTTTTTTATTTCGCACCGGATTAAATTCAATTTTTTCTTTGATCTTTTTTAAAGACTTTTCAGTTTTTACTTTATCCATCCATGCGAGGTTGGCTTCTATATTTTTTTCGTCAGTCAATTCCTCGAATAAAAGCATGTTATCGTCACTGGATTCTACCCATGAATCAAGCTCATCGTGCTCTGACTCTGATAATGTTTTTCGAATAAAGCCTGCAATTAAATAAGCAGTTCTAAAAGCCGCCCCATCCATATTATTTTGACCGTCTGCGTTCATACCATTAAGATAAAACTTTACGACTGATTATAACAGATCGAAAAAGTATATAAGGATAATCGGCAAAACTTCTAAAGGACTACAATGAAAGAATGTTGAAAATAATTGGAGAGAGAATAAGTGTCAGGTTAATTAGCTTTTTCCGCAGAACCGCAAGCCCCCTAGCTTTCTGAGTTTTTACAGTACTTGGAGATAATTTCAATTCTTGTGAAATCTCTTTTACAGTTTTGCCTTGGATATATAACATCCTAAAAATCCTGCGACATTCAGATGGCAAACTATTAATTGCATTATAGAGTTCACCGTAAAATTCGGCTCTTATAATATCTTCTTCGCGGTTATCATCTACATTAACCATTGTAAGATATTTTACCTGTTTATGTACTTCTTGTACTCTGCCTTGTTGTTGATGAAACTTATAGCAATCATTACGAACTATTTGGTATAGGTATGACCGGATACTGCTGGCATCATTAAATTGCGTATGCCTCTTCCATATTTTAATGAATGCGTTTGACACAATGTCCTCAGCTTCGCATTTATCATTTACCAGGCGATTAGCAAAAAAATAAAGAGATGGAAACAATTTGCGATAGAAAAAATCAAACCCTTTTTCTTCGCCATCATGGAAGGCTTGTGCATATTCAACATTAGTGTATTTTAGCTCGATGTGCAATGGCAAACATTATGCAGTTATCTAATAAAGAGCCATTGCAAGTGTAACCAATGAAGCTTTGTGCCAATAAGCAAAAAAGGACGTCGAACTCCACTTACCGCCTTGAGGCCGTCGAAAGCCTAGTCACGAATAAGGGAGCCCACGCCTAAACGTGAGCCCTTGCTTATTGTCTCGTGACTTTTGAAATTTCGACGTTTCAAGGCGAGACTCTAAGCGAAAGCTTCAATTCAATATGAAGGATTCGCAAAATTGTACCTGCAATATAATTAATTTTCTTAGACCTGTATAAGGGGATTATAAACATTGTTTCTATTCCTTGCAAATAGGGATGAGCAGTAAAAATTTAAAGACAAAAATTGACTGGTATATAATTTCCAGAGTAAAGGAAATAAGAGAACAGCAAAGTCTTGAACAAGATGATATTGCCGTTCATCTAAACGTTTCAAATGGATTTATTGGACAAATAGAAAGCCCAAATTTTCGAGCAAAGTACAATACAATTCACCTAAATGAATTAGCGAAGTTATTTAGGTGCTCTCCAAAAGATTTTTTTCCTGAAAAGCCTTTATAATTTACTCTCCATTTTTTAATAATTATCTAACTTAGATTGTAGTCCAACAGGCTATTGTTTGTATTTATAAATATGATTTTATAACAGCTATTTATTATTTTTTAAATGCAAAAGAATGACACTTTATGAATTCAATCAACTTAATGATCCGGAAAAAGCTGAGGCCGTTTGGGATGGCACTTTAATCGGGGATAGAACAGATAATATTTTCAACATTCTTCTTTATCAAATAGATAGTTTTTATGTTGAAGTTTATTATCAAAAGCGGCGTAATATAATTAAATGGATAAGATCATTTTCATCAACAGATCAATTACTGCCTTATTTAGAAAAGATGGATTTAGATATTAAGTTTGATAAATGAAGAAGCATTTTTATTTTAAAAATTTCCATTTTTTTTATAGTTTCTTGGTTGTCCATATTTTGATTAATCGATCTGCAACTATTTTATCTCTATCAGGATAATCTTTAAATAATACTAACACATGCATTGCTTTATATAAGAAAGTATCTCTTTCCTCCTTTGTCATTTGATATAATAATTGATCAATTTTTTCTTTCCGTGTCACTCTCTAAGATACTAAATACGTAAGATTGCGCAAGTAGTAAAATAAATACACAAGCGCAGAAGCATGGCCGGCCAATCATATGTTTTTACTAATAAAGATGCTATAGCTATTGCTTCTCTGGGGTATCAATTTTACGGAATAGAAAAAAAGCATTTTAAAAAGTTCATGAATGACTATTATCCGGTGTTTAACCTTGCAAAACTTCTCATTGAAATAGAACAATTAGTGACGCCACAAACTGTACTTCAGATATTGAATTCAGATGTGAAACAGTATCAGAAGTAATGGCGGAAAAAATTTTTTCACTCGAAAAGGCATTTGGAAATATATGATGTCACTCTTAGACAATACCTGGGTTATTTATTACTCAGTAATGAAGCCAAAATTAAACTTGATAAAAATACACTGGTAAGTTTTTTTATTACCGTGCTCAATGCGATGGATATCTCCGATCCGCATTCTGCGTAGCAAAACAAAAAAAGTACTCGCTGATTGCGAGAACTAACAACTGCTTAATAAATTTCAATTAAATAATCTCATATAAAATATTTTTTTTGTAACCCACAATTTTTAGCTAAACTTTGCTAAAATATTTAGTTTTATGGATGGTTGCAAAAACCATATTATCACGCAACTTAGAAAAGATATTCTTCCCTTAGAAGGGCTAAAAGTATTATCAACAGACAACCATATAGATATTGGCTTTCGACCTATAGAATTAGCTTTTCCTAATACAACTTTTCCTATTGGCTGTACACACGAATTTTTAACCGCCTCTCAAAATGATGTTGCCCCAACCAACGGTTTTATTGCTATTCTGTTGAGTAAATTAATGCAATTGGAGGGTACAGCTATTTGGATAAGTGCTTCCCGCACTCTGTTTCCTGCCGCAATAAACAAGTTTGGTATAACGCCGGATAAAATAATTTTCATTGATTTAAAAAAAGAAAAAGATGTGCTGTATGTTACAGAAGAAGCTTTAAAATGTACAAGGATTACCTCTGTAGTAAGTGAAATAAAAAATATAACTTTTAAAGAATCGAGGCGCTTTCAGTTAGCTGCCGAACAAAGCAGGGTAACCGGTTTCCTCCTTCGCCAGCAGCCACATATTTTAAATGCTATCGCCTGTGTTTCACGTTGGCGGATAACATCATTACCAAGCGAATTAAATGATGGTATGCCGGGTGTTGGTTTTCCAAGATGGAATGTAGAACTTTTAAAAACCCGTAACGGCAAACCCGGAAACTGGAAAGTAGAATGGTCCGATGACCGCCTGAAAGAAATTAAAGAAACCATATTTTCTATTCAAAAAAACCTGGTACAAAAAGCAGTGTAATGGATAAGAGATTTGTAATGATATGGTTTCGTAATTTGAAAACTGATTGGATGACTCATCGTCACCCGCATTTAAAAGAGGTGCCTTTTGTTTTGGCCTTGCCCGACCATGGCCGCATGAAAATAATGGAAGCAAGCGCTGTTGCAAAATTAAAAGGAATACAATCAGGGATGATTGTAGCAGATGCAAGAATTATTCTTCCGGAAGTACAGGTGTTTGATGATACCTATGACCTTGCTGGGAAACTGCTGAAAAAACTTTGCCTTTATTGCATTAGATATACACCCATAACTACGATGGATGCACCGAACGGAATAATACTCGATGTGAGTGGTTGTGCCCATTTATGGGGCAGCGAAGAAATCTATTTTAAAAACATAATAAACAAATTAAAAAGCTTAGGCTTTCACGCACGTGCAGCCATGGCAGATACTATTGGTGCAGCATGGGCAGTATGCAGGTATGGAAAAGTAAAAGCCATTATTAAACCCGGGGGGCAAAGAGAATCGCTGCTATCATTGCCACCTGCTGCGCTAAGATTAGAGTCAGATGTTATTGAACGCCTCGAAAAACTCGGTCTCTATCAAATCAATAGTTTTATTGATATGCCGTGTTCCGCACTCCGTCGGCGTTTCGGGCAACAATTATTATTGCGGCTTGACCAGGCATTGGGAAATGAAGATGAATTTATTAAGCCGCTTATTCCTGTTGAGCCATATAGCGAACGATTATCTTGCTTAGAATTAATTCAAACAAGAAAAGGAATTGAGATTGCATTGGAGAGGCTTTTAGAAATAGTATGTAAACGCTTAAAGAAAGAAAACAAAGGCCTGCGTGTTGCGGTATTTAAATGTTTTCGTGTTGATAATAAAATAGAAGAAATCACCATTAGCACAAATCATCCTTCTAATAATGGTAATCATCTTTTCAAACTTTTTGAATTAAAGATTGCAACTATTGAACCTGCCCTAGGCATTGAGTTATTTATTTTGGAAGCAACAAAAGTTGAAGATATACAGCCCCTGCAGGAGACTCTGTGGACGGCCAATAGCAGTTTGGAAAGTAAAGAATTAGCTGAATTACTCGACCGGCTGGAAAGTAAATTTGGCAATAATATCGTGCATCGTTATTTACCTGATGAACATCATTTGCCCGAACGCTCAATTAAGCTTGCAACTTCTTTAAAAGAGAAAGCAACTGCCTGGCCTGTAAATAAATTGCGGCCTATTCAACTTCTAAAAGAACCAGAGCAAATTGAAGTAACAGCGCCGATACCAGATTATCCCCCCATGAATTTCAGGTATAAAGGTAAGCTGCATAAAGTACAGAAAGCAGATGCATGTGAACGTATAGAACCGGAGTGGTGGCTCGATGGAGGACTACACAGAGATTATTACATTGTTGAAGATGACGATGGCGAACGCTATTGGCTTTTTAGATTAGGCCATTATGAAGGAGATAAAATTCCTTCCTGGTATATACATGGATTTTTTGCATAAAAGAAAAGATGAATTACACAGAATTACAGGTAACAACTAACTTTAGTTTTTTAAGAGGGGCGTCGCATCCTGAGGAAATAATCCAACAAGCCGAAGCTTATGGTTATAAAGAAATTGCCATTACTGACCGAAATACGCTTGCCGGAATTGTAAGAGCTTATGTCGCTGCAAAAGAAAAAGATATAAGAGTGATTACCGGTTGCCGCTTAGATTTAATTGATGGCATAAGTTTACTGGCTTATCCTACTAACAATGATGCCTACTCGCAGTTATGTACACTGCTAACAAAAGGTAACATAAGAACAGAGAAAGGGAAATGTGATTTATATAGAAAGGATGTGTATGAACATGCAAAAGGAATGAAATTTATTGTTATTCCCCCTGCTGCATTAAATACCCAATTTGATTTTGGTAATGCTTTCAAACAAATACTTGAAGAGTATTATGAAGTGTTTGGAAGTGACCTGTATCTATGCGCCACACGCTCTTATCAAAGTCACGATTTTAAAAAAATATTTCGTCTCGCACAAATTGCTAACCGTTTTAATATTCCTTTAATTGCTACAAATGATATTCATTATCACCATCCCGTAAGGCGTGAACTACAGGATGTATTAACCTGTATCCGGGAAAAATGTACCGTCTATAATGCCGGCTTTCTTTTGCATGAAAATGCAGAAAGATATTTAAAAACAATGGATGAAATGCAGCGGCTGTTCCGGCAATATCCTGATGCAATTAAAAGAACACAGGAAATCGCAGAAGCCTGCCAGTTCAGCCTTTCAACCTTAAAATATATTTATCCCGAAGAACTAACAACTGAGGGCCGAACGCCGCAGGAAGAATTAGTGATGCTTACCTGGCAAGGCGCAAAAGAAAAGTTTAGCGCTGCTATTTCTGAGAAAACAATTACAACTATTAATCACGAGCTCGCTTTCATCGAACAGATGAATTATGCTTCTTACTTTCTTACGGTGTATGATATTGTGCGCTTTGCCAAAGAGCAAAATATTCTTTGCCAGGGACGAGGTTCAGCAGCCAATTCTACTGTTTGTTTTTGTCTCGGTATCACATCAGTTAACCCGACAAAATTTGATTTATTATTTGAAAGATTTCTTTCTTCGGCACGCAATGAACCACCTGATATTGATGTGGATTTTGAACATGAACGCAGAGAAGAAGTGATGCAATACATCTACAACAAGTATGGCCGCGACAGGTCAGCTATTGTAGCAACCGTTACCCAACAACATCAAAAAGGTGCGATACGTGATGTGGGAAAAGCAATGGGTTTATCTGTTGATACAGTCAATCGCCTTTCTAAATCTATCTGGGAATTTAGTGAAGAATGGTTTGATGAAAAAAGAATAAGTGAACAGGGAATAAATCCAACAGATAGCCATTTAAAAAAAGTGCTGCAGCTTATTCAGCAATACATTGGCTTTCCGCGGCAACTTGGGCAACACACTGGTGGCTTTGTTATTACACAAGAAAAACTTTCTAACCTTTGCCCTATTCTTAATGCACGCATGGAAAACCGGACATGTATTGAATGGAACAAAGATGATATTGATGCGTTAGGTTTTCTTAAAATAGATGTGCTTGCTCTCGGAATGCTAACGTGCATTCGTAAATGTTTTGACCTTGCAAAAAAACATTATGGCCTTGATTTAACGCTTGCCAATATTCCGCAGGACGATGCTGCGGTTTATGAAATGGCAAGCCATGGAGATACGATTGGTGTATTTCAAATTGAGAGCCGTGCGCAACAAACCATGTTACCAAGATTAAAGCCCAAATGTTTTTACGATCTGGTTATTGAGGTTGCCATTGTAAGGCCAGGGCCTATACAAGGGGACATGGTGCATCCTTATTTGCGCCGACGCAATGGTGAAGAACCTGTTGAATATCCTTCAAAGGAGTTAGAAGAAATTTTAAGGCGCACACTTGGCGTCCCGTTATTTCAAGAGCAGGCAATGAAGATTGCAATTGTTGCTGCGGGCTTTACACCAAGTGAAGCAGATGGGTTACGCAAAAGTATGGCAACATTTAAAGCCCACGGATTGGTCACTCAATTCCAGGAAAAATTAATTAATGGCATGTTGAAAAATGGATATACGCAGGAATATGCTGAGCGTGTTTTTAGGCAATTAGAAGGTTTTGGTAGTTATGGTTTTCCTGAAAGCCATGCTGCAAGTTTTGCATTACTTGTGTATGTATCTGCCTGGATAAAATGTTATTACCCGCATGTGTTTGCCTGTGGTTTATTAAACAGCCAGCCTATGGGATTTTATGCGCCTGCACAAATTGTAAGTGATGCAAAAAATCATGATGTTGAAATGCGACCTATTGACGTTAATTATTCTTTTTGGGATAATATACTTGAAGCCTCACCCCAACCCTCTCCTAAAGGAGAGGGGGAAGAGGGTGAGGCTGCACTACGCCTCGGCTTTCGACAAATAAAAGGAATGCGAGAAGAAGATATGCAGGTACTAATTTCTGCAAGAAAAAAAATGTTTGCATGCATCAATGAAATATTAGACGCAGGAATATCATTAGCCGCCTTAGAAAAATTAGCCGATGCAGATGCCTTCCGTTCATTAGGGCTTGACAGGCGTAAAGCTTTTTGGGAAATAACTTCATTAAGAGATAACCCGATTGGTTTATTTAAAGGAAAAGATTCAGAAAGTAAAAATGAAAAAAATATTTTTCTTCCTGAAATGTCTTTATCCGAACATGTAGTTCATGATTATGGCGCCACATCACTTTCATTAAAAGCCCATCCTGTAAGCTTTGTACGGGAAAAACTTAAACTCTTTAATGTAAAAGCAACTAAAGATTTAGCCACAGGCAAAGACGGTGATATAATTAAAGTAGCAGGTTTAGTTCTTGTAAGGCAAAGGCCGGGAACAGCCGGTGGTATTTGTTTCATAACCATTGAAGATGAAACCGGAACGGCTAACCTTGTTGTCTTCCGGGATTTATTTGAAAATAAATATCGGAAAGAAATCCTTCAATCGAAGCTTTTAATGGTTGCCGGCAAGCTGCAGAAAGAAGGAGAAATAATTCACGTTATCGTAAGGCATTGTGAAGATTGGTCGAAGTTATTAAGAGGCTTAACGGCTGCTAATAATGAAAACCTGCCTGTGCTAACCCTATCTCCTCGTGATGAAAATGATGGTAATCTGTTTAATGAAAATAATAATACTTATGGAGGGCAAGTAAGCCAAAAAAAAATTTTCCCTGAAGCAAGAAATTTTTAATAAGAGATAATAGGGTTAACCTTTTCCGTATGACATACAATCACGGAAATAATTAAGTACTATTTTTATTTAAAAAAAATACTTCCAGCAAATCTTTTTATACCTCTCACATATCTCGTTATCCGTTATGGGTATAGCTTTTGAGTTTGATAATAATTATCTTAAAGTATAGGCAATAATTTTAATAAAATTAAACCTTCCTATGGTAACTGTAGAATATACCGATAAAGACCATGTCGTAAAAATTCTTTCCGAATCATTCGCCGATAATAAAAGCGTCAATTATATAATTAAGCAAGATCAAAAGACGGTAAAAAGAATTCAAAACTTAATGGAATACTCTTTTGAGATATGTTTTCGATTTGGAAACATTTTCTTATCAGATGATAAAAAGGGATGTGCATTAATAATATTTCCTGATAAGAAAAAAGCAACGGCCAAATCAATTCTATTAGATGCCGGGTTAATTTTTTCAAGTATAGGCTTATTCAATATTAAAAAAGCAATGGATAGGGAATCAAAAATCAAAAAATTTCACCCAAAAGAACTGATGTATTATCTCTGGTATATAGGAGTAGAGCCTACGGAACAAGGTAAAGGAATTGGTGCTAAATTATTAAAGGAGGTAATTGAAAATGCAAGTTCTACGGGCAGGAAAATTTATTTAGAAACCTCAACATTGAAAAATATTCCCTGGTACAAGAAATTTGGATTTAAAATTTATAACGAAATGGATTTTGGTTACACGTTATATTTTATGAAGAGAGAATAGGTAAAAGTTGCGACTATGCTTATCGCCGGAACCCAAATGCATATAGTCACATTTATTTTTGTGAGCATAGAAATAGTGATTTTTTTCTACCTGGCTATTTA
>JALYYM010000489.1 GCA_030946565.1 Bacteroidota bacterium
GGTGAAATCAATAAGTTTTGGATCAAATAAGAGATTGGTGTGAAACTTCTGGCACTATTCCGTTTTAAAAAATGATGCGGTTTTGAGGGGCTTGAAAGTCAGTAATTGACCAACCCGAAGTTTACATCTATTTGACTTCCTCTATCCAAAATATCAGCGCCAAATTGTATAGTTTCGTCCGATTACACCGCCCCGGATGGTATCTCAACCAACCGGCGAAAACTTGAAAAGTGAATAAAGGATTTTTATTTACTTTTGTAATCTTCAATGAAAAAATTTGCGCTCATATCCCTAATTGCTATTTATGCTTTGGCTACCATGGGCTTTAGTTTGAAGCAATTTTATTGTTGCGGCAAACTGAGCGCCGTGTCAGTAGGATTTTCCAATGCCGATAATAAAAAATGTAACTCAGAAAATACAAATAACGATCGTTGTTGTAGGAACAAATTCCAGTATTTAAAAGTGAGAGATAACCATGTTACTGCCTCTCACATAAATATTCCTGTTAAACATTTCATCCATCTAAACCTTTATGTCGCTGCGCTGCAACAGCCGGTTTTTGCTTCTCAAAAAACAAGTATTTGTTATAGAAGTAATGCGCCGCCACATCACGTTGGTGTACCCGCTTATATTTCCAATTGCGTTTTCAGAATTTAATATTTTCTTCCCTTGTGCATAACGCTCTGTTATGCCTTTTAATTTGTTTGAGTTCATTCAGCTCAAAATCTTATTAATTATCTCGGTTGAAATTGATTAAAAAAAAATCCTTTTAATCAGAAGATTTCACATAAGCCATTAAAGTAGCAACTCAATCGTTGCAGCAATTATTTATTTAAAGTAAAAGCCATGAAAAAGATATTTTTTATAACCGTTGTATTCTTATCATTTGCATTAGTATTTACGGCATGTTCCGGCAACAACAATAAAACAAAAACGGAGCAGCTTGCAAAAAATGAAACTTACACATGCACAATGCATAATGAAGTGATGGACGATCATCCGGGCGAATGTCCTGAGTGCGGCATGAAGCTCGTTAAGCAAAAGATGACACCCAAACAGGAAAAGATGAAGAAAGAAGGCACTTATGTAAGGCCTGATTAAAAAATATGCAATAAGCAACAGGCTTGCCAGTTGCTAATTGCTAATTACCAATTTAAAAAAACATGGTAAATAAATTAATTGAACTCTCCCTTCGCAATCGGTACATCGTGTTGGCGATAGCCATTGCCTTGTTAGCCCTGGGAATTTATAACATTCAGCGCAACCCGGTAGATGCCATTCCTGACCTGAGCGAAAACCAGGTGATTGTCTTTACCGAATGGACAGGGCAAAGCCCACAGATCATGGAAGACCAGGTAACGTATCCTTTAGTAAGCAATCTCCAGGGAGTTCCGAAAGTGAAAGACATCCGTGGCACTTCTATGTTTGGGATGAGTTTCGTGTATGTGGTTTTTGAAGATGATGTGGATATTTATTGGGCGCGAACAAGAGTGTTGGAAAAATTAAATTAAGCGCAGCGCCTGTTGCCAAAAGGCGTGACGCCTTCCCTTGGACCCGATGGAACAGGCGTAGGGCATATTTTCTGGTATCATTTGGATGCACCTAAGCTTGACCTCGGTGAGCAAAGAGCGCTGCAGGACTGGTATGTAAAGCTTGCCCTGCAAACAGTACCAGGTGTTGCTGAAGTGGCTTCATTCGGTGGCTTTGAAAAGCAATATCAATTAGTAGTTGACCCTGTAAAGTTGCAATTCTATAACATCTCTATGATGGATGTAATGAATAAAGTAAGGGCTAATAACAACGATGTTGGGGGAAGAAAGTTAGATATGGCTGGCATGGGATATATTATCCGGGGGTTGGGCTACATCAAAAATAAAAGCGATATAGAAAATATCGCTTTGGCAAACAACAATGGCATTCCCGTTCGTGTGAGAGACATAGCTACAGTGCAAATGGGTGGCGACATACGCCTGGGCATTTTTGATCATAACGGTGAAGGCGAAGTTGTCGGAGGTATTGTGGTAATGCGTTACGGCGAAAATGCCGATAAGGTGATACAGGACGTAAAGAAAAAAATGGATGATGTGCAGA
>JALYYM010000492.1 GCA_030946565.1 Bacteroidota bacterium
ATCAGTTTTCCCAGGATCATTTTTAAGAATATGCGTAACATTAAAACTATCAGGATCATTTACCGTACTTCGAAGTTTTCCATGCCAGAGCCAATAAAATAAACCCACATAATGATTTGGTTTTGGACGACCGGTTTCTGCGTAAGTAGGAAGCTTTCTACCCAGGGCATCTGTGGCCGTCCAGTTAGCATTCGAAATATTTATTGGCGGAGAATTTTGAGCATTAGTGAAATGAATATTGATGCAGAAGAAAAGGGCAAATAGTAGTGTGCATTTCATCAGATTGTTATTTAAAAAGCTGTAGATGTTAATCAGCAATTAATGTATAAGTTGTACCAGCCATCGTGTTGAAATCATATAAAAAAGTTGGTTTCAGCAGAGGCAAGGTAAGCTGAGCTTTCGGCGAAATAATCGGGGCAGGAATTTCCGGTGTTTTAAAGAAAGGATTCGGATTTTTACCAATCGCTTTTTTTAATATTCCTGCGGCTGAAATCTTTAATGGATTCAAGGTTCGTAGCCAGCAATTGCCGCCCCGTAAAGATTTTATTTTTAATAAATTAAGTTTTCCATCTTTCCATTTCATTTCGGATATCTCAAAACCGCCTACGGTTTTCAATCCGCTTACACTTCCGTCTTTCCATGCGTTTGGCAAAGCTGGCAACAAAAAAATATCACCGTCATGGCTTTGAACCAGCATTTCAGCAATGCCCGCTGTACAGCCGAAATTTCCATCTATCTGGAAGGGCGGATGTGCATCAAATAAATTTGGATAAGTACCGCCTCCACTATTTTCTCCTTTGTTTAATCCTGCCGGAGTTAGTTGATTTTTTATTAGTTTAAAAGCATGATTGCCGTCTAATAGCCTGGCCCACAAATTCACTTTCCAACCCATGGACCATCCGGTGGAAATATCACCTCTCTGTACAAGAGAAGTTTCCGCAGCGGCCGCTAATTTTGGTGTACGGTAAGGCGATATTAAATTAGATGGATACAGGCCAAACAAATGCGAAACATGACGGTTTTTATCATCGGGATTGTCCAAATCCTGCAACCATTCCTGCAATTGTCCATACTGCCCTATTTGCATTGGAGGCAAGCGTTTACGCATAGCCGTTAGTTTAGCAATAAAATTCGAATCTGTTTTCAAAATTGTTGCTGCATTAATTACATTGGAAAATAATTCAAATACAATCTGGTTATCTATAGTAGTACCGGCAGATATGGAAATTCCCTGGTGCGCCTGTGGGCCGTTTTCCGGTGACATAGAAGGAACAACCACCAGCCATTTATGCATGGGCTCTTCTGCCAAAAAATCCACATAAAACAGTGCAGCGCTTTTTAAAGCCGGGTAAACAGATTGTAAATACTTTTTATCGCCATTATACAGATAATGGTCCCATAGTTGCCGGCTCAGCCATGCACCGCCCATAGGCCACATGCCAGATGATACGCCATCTACATGGCCGGTGATGCGCCAGATGTCTGTATTGTGATGTGCAACCCAACCACGTGCTCCATACATCACTCTTGCGGTTTGTTGGCCGGAGTGCGAAAGGTCCTTCACCATTTGAATTAAAGGCTCATGCATTTCTGAAAGATTGGTTTCTTCTGCAGGCCAATAGTTCATTTCGGCATTGATGTTTATGGTGTATTTGCTATCCCATGGCGGGTCCATCAAGTCATTCCATATACCTTGTAAGTTGGCTGGCTGGCCGCCTGGTTGTGAAGATGATATCAATAAATATCTTCCAAACTGAAAATACAGGGCTACCAATTGCGGGTCATTTGCTGTCGCAAAATCTTTCAAACGTATATCAGTTGGATTTTTAATAGAGTCGGTTGTTCCTAAATCCAGGTTTACCCGGTTAAAATAATTTTGATAGGCTGCAACGTGGCGGTTTAAAAGTTCGGGATAGGATTTTTGTAAAGCCTTTGCCAGGTAAAATTGCGCACGTTTATTTTCATCTCCGCTAAGATCTTTATAATTTACAAAATTAGAAGCGATGGAAATATAGATAAGAACTTCGTTAGCTTTTTCTACATGAACAGTAG
>JALYYM010000497.1 GCA_030946565.1 Bacteroidota bacterium
GTGGATAATCAAGGATTTAGTAAAACGGTTATTAAATAATCCTTGAAACAAATAAAACGCCATCCCTTAAACGGATGGTGTTTTTATTTGTTTTTTACCGGAATCTGTTTACAAAATTTCACCGTGATATGTAATAACCCTTTGCCATTCTCTATCATACACTCACGCGAGCCATCACCTCATCATTATTGATTGTGCAGGCAAAAATGCTATTGAACTTCTTTCATGACATACAATTCGACCTGGAATGCTCTCGATTTAGTATAGCTGGCTACGCTAATTTGGTTTTTGTTCATGTTTTTAACATGATAATCACGAATGTGAGGTGAAGTCAAACCAATTTTTTACCAATCTAACTTTGGGCTAACCGTTTGCGTTAGTATAATAAATACCAGCCTTCTCTTTCAACACATTTCATTTGAAAATAAAGCCCCAGGCTTATCCTATGTTATACTCTACCATTTTTTGCCCAACTTTTTGGAAGAGCTTATATATGGCTCTTTAATTGCATAAGACCAACAGCTTTTCAATAACTAAAACACTATTCGCTTTTCTTGTTAATAAGTAAGATTAAGTTGTATTAATAGCGGAAATTTGAGGGAATGGATAATGCCGCTTTTAGTAAAAGCAATAATAGAAAATGCAAAGACGGCATAATTACTATAGACAACCGCGGCCTTATCGAGACAATCAATCCTGCCGCCTGCGTACTCTTCGGGTATGCCTCACCGGAAGTTATTGGTAAAAATATTTCGGTGCTGATGCCGAAGCCGGATAGTGACCGCCATGATCAATATCTTGCCAGGTACCAGCAAACGGGAGAGGCACACATGATTGGTATTGGGCGTGAAGTGCAGGGATTTAAAAAGGACGGCGTTGTCTTTCCCTTCAGGCTTGCCCTAAGCGAGGTACAGTATTCAGGAAGAATAATATATACTGGCTTTATACATGACCTGAGCCCGGGAAAAAGAAGCCGGGGAAAAGTTAAAGAGAATACTCAGCAGCGTTGGAAGCGCGGAACCTATTGCTTAATTCCCAGGGATACAGTTGACCAGTTGCTATCACGTTTTACTAATGTCGGCAAAAAGTTCATACAAATACTTTCCAATAATGTCCGCGAAAAAGAAGAACAATTATTACAGATGGCATATCATAAAGTATAAATTTTCTCACAATTAGTGAAACTTTTAGTGAGACTACCTTATACAAAAAAAACCGTTAATATACTTATTTATAGTATGTTAACGGCTTAT
Organism: Bacteroidota bacterium; assembly: GCA_030946565.1. The sequence continues at coordinate 1,254 of JALYYM010000497.1, forward strand.
TTAAGCTGTAGGGGGAGGGATCGAACCTCCACGAGGCAGTTAGCTGTAGCACAAAGTTCAGTGGTCGACCCTGGTCATTTTTACATTGCTGCAAAAATGGCTCTATACTAAGTTTATCCTGTTATCCTCACCCCCGAGACAAGAGGGCATGTCTGCCAAAAATTTCATCACCCCACATTATTAAGAACTAATATGATGCAAATCTAATAAGCAGGCCAATATAAACAAAGTTTTTTAAGTAAAATATCATAAATATAGAAATCATTCAAAAAGTTGGCTATATTTATTAAATATTTCTATTTCGAAAAATTATTATGGCTACAAAATTAAATGTTGATAAACTGGATTTACAGATAATTCACGAAATGCTCGAAAATGCCGACACCCCTTATGTAGAGTTGGGGAAAAAACTCTTCGTAAGCGGTGGTACAATTCACGTACGAATAAAAAAGCTGGAAGAATTCGGTATTGTAAAAGGAAAAAGACTGAGCGTTAACATTAAAAAATTGGGCTACGATATAACTGCTTTTATAGGAATTTTTCTTGAAAAAAGTTCTATGTATGATATCGTTGCCAAAGAACTTGAAAAAATTCCTGAGATTGTACGGCTTAATTATACAACCGGCAACTACAGCATGTATGCAGAAATTGTCTGTAAAGATATTGACCAGCTTCGCTTTGTGTTGCACGATGAACTTCAAAAAATAAAGGGCATAGAACGGACGGAAACATTAATCTCCCTTGTCGAAAGTTTTAACCGCAACGTGCAAGTGACAAAAGCGGAGGATTAATCGCAAGAATTAGGGTTAAAAAAATGAATTATGCTCTCACATCCAGTGCATCTCTTAAGCCATTTCCCAAAAGATTAAATGCTAATACTAATATCATGATTGCTATACCAGGCGCCAAGGCAAGTGCAGGGTTATGTGTGATTATGAAATTATAGTTTTCCTTAATCATAAGCCCCCAGCTTGGCATCGGTGGCTGCACACCTACACCCAAAAAGCTAAGCCCGGCCTCTATTATTATTGCACTGGCAAAATTGGAAGCGGCAATCACAATGACAGGGCCCAAAACGTTTGGCAATATATGCCGTGTAATGATTCCCATATTTTTTAAACCTAAAGCCCTGGCGGCCTGTATGTATTCCATTTCCCTTAGAGCCAACACCTGGCCGCGTATAATTCTCGCAACGTTTACCCACATGGTGAGACCTACGGCTATAAATATTTGCCAGAAGCCTTTACCGAGAGTCAGCGTAATACCAAAGACAAGCAGCAATGTGGGTATGCTCCAGATCACATTAATAAGCCACATAATAATATTATCAATTTTACCGCCATAATAACCAGCAACAGCCCCCAATGTGATTCCAATGAAAAGCGATATAATTACCGTTATCAATCCCACGGCGAGGCTTACCCTAATTCCTACTATTAAGCGGCTTAATATATCGCGGCCAAATTTATCCGTACCCAGCCAGAAAGTTTTTGATACAATAAAGTTTGTTTCCGGAAGTGAACTTTTTGAAAAAGTTTGCCGCTCAGAAATGCCTTCGTCAATATATTTTTCAACTATAACAGAATCATTTTTCTCTGTATAACTATTTATCGGGATGTATAGATATTTATCTTCTTTACCAAATAACAAGCGTTCAAAAAAACTAGTAGATTCAATCTTTTTATCTTTTTTTTCCGCAAGGAATTGTTGTGTAAACCCAGGCTTCC
>JALYYM010000556.1 GCA_030946565.1 Bacteroidota bacterium
ATTTACGAGGGTCGCCTGGAAAAGCATAACCTTCAGGAGCAATCCTGTCTTTCCAGGAATTGATTCGCCATTGACGCAATACTTCATTATCTTCTTCGGCTGGCATCATGGAGATATACTGAGCAATGCGAACTTTATCGCTGCTCATATTGGGGCGTATGCCATGTGGTTGTAGGCTGTTAAAAATCAGCAGGTCGCCTGCTTGCATCTTTACTTTTACAAATTCAAAGCCCGTGGTATCAGGTTTAAAACGGTCACGGTCTTCCGGCTGTGTAAGCTTCCATGTATCGTAGGTGCGAAACAATCCAGGGATACATTGAAAGCCACCCATATTTTCATCATCCTGGTCAGCCAATGCAAGCACACCTTGTACATTCACAGGCTTTGTTTCGGGATCATAATCCCAATGAATAAATCCTTTTTGTTCAAAGCCTGGCCTGATGGGGAAATTAAGATTCGCCCGGTCAATGGTTACCCATAATTTTTCTGTACCCCATATATCCCTAAACGCATCATACACTTTTTGTGTCATGCGGTTATTCCATAAATGCTGGTTGTTGTATACTTCTACCATGCCGGTATTGGTCAGTTCTTTCATCTTCATTTCTGCCCGTGGCGGAGCGTACCAGGTATCAGGATCATTGGGATCTTTTTCTTCAAACTCCCATAAAAAATTTGCAGTGGCCAGTGCCTGCTCACGCGGCACGGCGTTTTTAATTACAATGTAACCGTTGGAAATCCAAAAGTTCCAATCAGCTTCGCTTAATACACGAAGAGGCTCACTATTGCTGCGGTCATTTAATTTAGTAGCACTACTCTTTGCAGTGGAGGGATTGCCTGGAATATCTTTGTGAGCATTATCGGGCACCATTGTCGGCGTCATTGTTTTTTGTTCCATATCGCAATATTTAAAGTTTAATAAATAAATCAGTTTTTACCGGGCACTGGCTTAGTCTTTTACCACACCAGCCATTTTCATTTCTATGCTTACAACTCTTCTCTTCATTGCTCTTTCTTTTTGAAATAAAACTATTAGTAACAATCGAAGACGATAGTTGCAAAAGTCTTACAGACGATTCGATTTGAAGTTATAATTTGTTGGAGCATGGCAACCGTTTTTGATAACACAAAATTGCATCGAAGGCAAGAACTAATCAACCTCTGCAATGGCAGATGTTTGCACTGTATTGATATATTTTGGTATTTTTAAAACCAGGGATGCCAAATCAGCGCAAATGAAAGCGAAATTAGAATCCATAACCAGCGATTGCGATAGTTCATTCAGGATATTATTAACTCCAAAATTGAATGAAATATTTTATTGGCATTTTCACCCGGAATATGAAATTGTTTATGTTGAGACAGATAATGGTTTTCGTCACATTGGCGACCACATTTCAAAATACAAAGGCTGCGATCTTGCCTTGATCGGCCCTAACATACCACATCTGAATTTTGATTATGGCGTAAAGGAAACGGTGGACACGGTAGTGGTTCAGATGAAAGAAAATTTTTTAGGGCAACACTTTTTTTCATTACCTGAAATAGCAGCTATAAAATCTTTGTTTGAAAAAGCAAAAAGTGGTATAGCGTTTTATGGAGAAACAAAAAGGTTAGCCGGTGAAAAACTAAAGCAATTAACTGCGTTACCGCATTTTGAACAACTCATTACTTTATTGCAGGTTTTTAATTTGCTGGCCAATAGCAATGAAATAGAAATGCTCAAAGCAAGGCCAATTGCCAGCGCATCTTTATTAAAGGAACAGCAGCGTTTACAAAAAGTATATCACTTTATTGAAGTCAATTATCAACATGAAATTGATGTGAATGCTGTTGCCAAATTATGCAATCTTACAACTGCTGCATTTTGCCGGTATTTCAAGAAAGCAACTCATTATACGTTTACAGGTTTTCTAAACCAATTCCGCATCAATCAATCAAAAAAAATATTGCTACAAGACAAGAACGTTACAGAAGCATGTTATGAAAGCGGCTTCGCAAACATTTCTTATTTCAATAAAATCTTTAAAAAAGTTACAGGGGAAAATCCTTCTGCGTTTAAGAAGGAACATTGCCGGACGTAATTCGCAACCCGGTCGCCACCTCAATCTATACAACTAAAAATATCATTATAAAAAATCAAGAAGATATTTCATCCATTTTGGAAACGATAAATTTGTTTCCCGGAAACTCAAATTAATTTCTTTAGACGAGCCCAATAATTTATCCCTCCACATTTCCTAACCTTGCAAACTTTTTTATCTTTACACGATTCATTAATAACCCAGAACACCCTATTTAAATGAAGGAAAACAAGGAAATATCCGCCCTGTTTCATCTGATAGATGATCCCGATGAAGAAGTTTTTACCTCCGTAAGCGAACGCATTGTTTCTATGGGCCGCGCCATCATTCCTAATCTTGAACACTTGTGGGAGAATACGCCGGACGAAGAAGTACAGGAACGCATTGAGATGCTGATACATAAACTGCATTTTAGAGATTTGGTTGCCGATTTTTCTAATTGGAAAAACGGTTCTTGCGAATTACTCGAAGGCGCTTTATTAGTGGCACGTTATCAGTATCCTGAAATGCTTACCACCACTACGTTACAGGAGATTGAGAAGATAAGAAGAAATATATGGCTTGAGCTTAATAGCTATCTCACTCCACTTGAACAGGTAAATGTAATAACAGGAATACTGTATAGTTATTATAAGCTCAAAGGAAATGAAGTTGCCTACGATATCGGTGAAGATTTTTTAATAAATAAGGTAATCGAAAACAAGAAAGGCAATGCCATTACTAACGGTATCCTGTACCTGATCCTTTGTGAAATGTTGGATATTCCTATAAGAGCGATAAATGTTCCGCGGCAATTCATTCTTGGCTATTTTGATATTGATTATAATTTCCCCAATCCCACGCGGCAGAAAAGTGATAAAATAAATTTTTATGTTGATCCATTAAACGGCCAGATATATTCACACA
>JALYYM010000591.1 GCA_030946565.1 Bacteroidota bacterium
TTAAAAGAAGAATGATAAAAAGTATGAGATGCAATCTCATGGTCTGCTGAAATAGATGATATTTCTCCCGGAAATGTCCTTGCAAAATTTGCGGTTGTAAATAATGTGCATGGCATTGTTTTATCAGTAAGAATATCGTTGAGACTATCCAGGCCTTGCTTTGCAACGGCCATTTGTTCATCCGGCGGCAAATTAATTCCGTGGTCAAGCGGAAGATCAAATTCTTCCACATCGAAGGTTAATAATATCTTTCTTTCATCGTTTCTCATTGCATTGTTCTATCTATTTCATTCGGACCGATAGCTATTATTTACATTCTTTTAAAAGTGAGCGTTTCACTTATAAATTTAAAAACCCAATATCCTTTTACCTTTAATAAACCTTCTTTATTAATCCAGGCGATGGAATCCCAATACCTTCCATGTTTTGCATCATATATAACTCCATCTTCCCAATCATCTTCCGCAGCATTATATTTTAGGTTTTGCAGTACTTCCATTCCTAGCCACTTACGTTTACGCAGAGCGGGGTTTGGATTTTTTTCATCCGTCCTTGTATTCATTGGCCGGGTTGTATCTTCTATCTTAAACCATATAACTTTTGCGTGGTAATTACCATTCTTTTTATATACTTCCACAGCAACACTTTTTTCGACCGTTATCCATTTACCGATGACTGCATCTTCTTTACCAACCTGGTATGCTGAGGCAATATTGTGGGTATCATCTTTGGTTACGCTGGCTATTTTTTCAAGAAATGGATTTGCAGCAAAGAACAGAGGTAACAAAACACATCGGGAAAAACTCAATAAATAAAGCATATTATAGGGAAGCAGGTTATTTATCATATAGTAGAATTCTTTAGAAAAAAGGTTGGGTAAATACTTTTCGATTTTCCTGTGAATAACGAAAACCGATAATGAGATAGTTTAAAATTCGGGACTAACCTGGAACTTTCACCCATTGTCAAAATATTTAAAAAAAAGTAATGAACTATTTTATAATTTGATGGGCTCTACCCAACCTTTTAGTAAAGCAACGCAACTACACTAAACATGGTTAGTCTATTGCACTATCTGAATATCAATCCATCTATATTATTCTTAGAATTTCTTCATATCAAAAAAATAAACTTTTATTAGCCTATGCGATTGGAAATTAGATTATTGCTGTGGATTTTCTTATCCATACCTATTGCGGGATTTTCTCAAACAACTGACACGCTAATAAACAAGCTCGACAGCTTAAACAAGAGGACAGATAGTGCAGGTGGTCAGATCAATAACATTGCTCCGGCAGCCTACAACGAAGAAACAAAAATTACTTTCAACACCTATTTTATTCTTTTAAAAAGCGACCTGAAACAAACGTTCACCAAGCCGTTTCACATGAGTAAAAAGGATTGGGGCAGTCTTGGCAAATTCTCCCTTGCAACAGTTGCACTTTCGTTTGCAGATGAACCCATTCAAAGAGGCGCCTTGAAGCTCCGAAATAAGAATACAGGATTAAATAATGTAAGCAAGTTTATTACAAATTTTGGAGGCAATTATGAAGGTTATACTCTTGCCGCCCTTGGCGCCTACGGGTTCATTTTTAAGAATGAAAAAATAAAAACAACTGTGTTGCTTGCGACACAGGCTTATATAGTTGGAGGCGTAGTAGAAAGCGTTTCAAAGTATTTATCGGGCAGAACGCGGCCATCTTATTATGTAACAGGAACTGAGCCTGAGCCAAAATTTTTAGGCCCGTTTTCTAAAACAGCCATCACTAACAGCGGTAAAAAGCTGTATAGTTCTTTTCCGTCAGGGCATACAACCGTTGCCTTTGCCGCTGCAACTGTTTTTGCTTTGGAGTATAAGGGCAAGCCGATAATTCCCATCATTGCATACAGTGCCGCCACCATGATTGGCCTTAGCAGAATTACAGAAAACAAGCATTGGGCAACCGATGTTTTTGTTGGTGCAGCATTGGGATATTTAAGCGGCAAGCAAGTTGTAAATAACTATCACCGTTATTCGAAATTGAAAGCGCCGGGACAAAAGAAAAATACGGTAACATTTAATCTTCAATATTCACAAGGCCATTTAATGCCCGGGATGATTTATACGTTCAATTGATTTATCTAATATGATGGTTATTCATTTTTCAGGCATCGCGTTTGTGATGCAAGAAATATCTATTCTCTCAGTCAGAGTAGAATTAAATCCATCATATCATATTAAAATCAAAAAATAAAATTACAATGGATAACATGTTAAACAAAGTCCCGAAGGTTACTTTGTTCTTTTGGATCATTAAAATACTGGCAACAACCGTTGGTGAAACGGCTGCAGACTATCTGAACGTAACGTTGGGTATGGGTTTAACGGTTACCTCTTACATAATGGGTGCAGCCTTGTTAATAATACTTTTCTTTCAGTTTAGAGCCAGAAAATATGTACCCGACCTTTACTGGGCTGCGGTAGTGTTTCTAAGTATTGTCGGCACACTCATATCTGATAACCTGGTAGATAATATGGGTGTAGCATTGATGACTACCACCATCATCTTTGGTTCGGCATTAGTGGTGGTTTTTGTGTGGTGGTATTTAAGCGAACGAACATTATCTGTACATAAAATTGATACCACAAGGCGGGAATTTTTTTATTGGTTTGCCATACTATTTACTTTTTCCCTCGGCACTTCGGGCGGAGACCTTATCTCTGAAAGTTCAGGGCTCGGCTATGCTTACGCGGCACTTCTTTTTTTCGGGGCAATTGGATTAGTTTATCTCGCTTATAAATTTTTAAAGATGAATTCTATCCTGGCCTTTTGGATAGCCTATATCATTACCCGGCCGCTGGGGGCGTCTTTGGGCGATCTACTTTCACAACCAACAACCAACGGGGGACTTGGAGTTGGCACGACAGTGACAAGCATTGTTTTTCTTTCCGTAATACTCGGCCTGGTTATTTACCTGACAGTTAAACATAAAAAATAACATCTTGTTTGTTAGTAAGGATGCATACTGCGATGATTCGATTTCATATTATATTATGATCAAACCTTTTTAAAATTTATATAGGACGCTTTTAAAGATTTGATGTTTCAATGG
>JALYYM010000593.1 GCA_030946565.1 Bacteroidota bacterium
CTGCATAGTTAATATCGTCCCATAATTTTCTTGCTTTAATGGTTTTCATGGTGTGCCCGTCGCTTCTTGCTTTTAAGTCCCAATCGCCATCAGCTTCGAGTGCATGAAAAAATTCGTTGGGTATGCGAACAGAATTATTACTGTTTTGCCCGCTCACTGTTCTATAAGCCTCTCCTTCATAATCGCTGGGATAGCCCGCGTCAATTAAAGCAGCGACCTTCTTTTCTTCTTCTAGTTTCCAGTTTACAAATTTTTCAATTTCAGGATGATCAAGATCAAGGCAAACCATCTTTGCTGCACGTCTTGTAGTACCGCCACTTTTAATTGCACCCGCGGCACGGTCTCCAATTTTCAGGAAACTCATAAGTCCGCTGGAAGTACCGCCACCACTCAATTTTTCTCCTTCGCCGCGTATGCTGCTGAAGTTGGTTCCTACGCCACTTCCGTATTTGAATATTCGCGCTTCACGCACCCACAGATCCATGATGCCACCATCATTTACAAGGTCATCATTTACACTTAGGATAAAACACGCGTGAGGCTGTGGCCTTTCATACGCTGATGTTGATTTTTTTAGTTCGCCATCATTCGCATCTACAAAATAATGTCCCTGCGGCTTTCCGGTAATACCATACACTTCATGCAAGCCGGTATTAAACCATTGCGGTGAATTGGGAACACAGGACTGGTTCAAAATGCAATACACCAGTTCTTCATAAAAAACCTGCGCATCTTTTGTACTGCCAAAATAATTATTACGCTCGCCCCAAACCCGCCAGCAATGTGCCATACGATGGGCAACCTGTTTTAAAGAAACCTCTCTTCCGGTAGATCCATCAGGTTGCGGAATTCCAGCTTTACGAAAATATTTTTGTGCTAAAATATCTGTCGCAATCTGGCTCCATTGTTTCGGTACTTCTACATTATCCATTTGAAAAACTACTTCACCAGTCGTGTTTTTTATTACCGATGTACGGTAATCATATTCAAACATATCGAAGGGTGAAACACCATCTTTGGTGAATTGGCGGGAGAAGCGGAGGCCGCAAGCATCGTGATTTTTATTTGGCATCTGGCAATATTATATTTAGGTTAATAAATTATTTTTGGAGCGCGGGAGAACGAAAATATTTTTTATAAGGGATAAAACATATTCATAAATATCAACAGGCTGTGGAAAAGAAGTGTGTATAATTAGGTAAGGCATACGGGCAGGGCGTTTAATCAATTTTGCACATTTTTGACGTAAAACTTTTTTGGCGGGAATGGAAATTTTAAATATCAAATCCATAATTTTTAAAAGGATGAGAATATTAATTCAAAGAGTTTCAAAAGCAAGCATAACTGTAGAAGGGAATTTGGTTTGTTCGATACAGAAAGGCCTGCTTGTTTTTACAGGAATTGAAGATGCAGATAGTGAGGAAGATGTACGTTGGCTGAGCTACAAGATCGTAAACCTGCGAATATTTGATGATGAAAATAAGGTTCCGAATATCAGTGTAAAGGATATCGACGGAGAGATCCTTTTAGTAAGCCAGTTCACACTACATGCCAATACAAAAAAAGGGAATAGGCCCTCATACATAAAGGCAAGTAAGCCGGAGATTGCTATACCTATTTATGAAAAATTAATAAGCCGGCTTGAAATTGATCTAGGGAAAAAGATAAGTACCGGTGTGTTTGGTGCGGATATGAAAGTTGAATTGATGAATGATGGGCCGGTAACGATATGGATTGACTCGAAGGATAAAGAGTAAACCCTTAACCCCCTGAAGGGGATTTAGTAACGACTAAGAATATTTTTGAAATGGAAAAACAAATCACAATTAGAGAGGCGCAGGAGAAAATAGATCAATGGATAAAAACTGTTGGCGTAAAATATTTTAGTGCGCTTACAAACCTTGGAATTTTAATGGAGGAAGTCGGTGAGCTGTCGCGATTGATTGTAAGAATATATGGTGAACAATCTTTTAAAGAAAATGAGAAACATAAGAAGCTAAGTGATGAAATGGCTGATGTGTTATGGGTTTTAATGTGCCTGGCAAATCAAACGGGCGTTGATCTTACAGATGCTTTAGAAAAGAATTTTGAAAAGAAAAGTTTAAGAGATGGTGAGAGGCATAAGAAGAATGAGAAATTGAAATAATTATTTTTTTAAGAAGAGCAGAATAAATCCAAAAGTTACGACTACCTGCGCCATCCAGAAAATAAACATCCACTTGATGAGTTCAGCTTTTGTATTGGCAAAGTCTCTTCTAGTAGCTAATATCTTTAAATCAGCATTAGTATTTTCTTTCAATTTGGCGTCTACAAACTCAACAAGCGACTCGGCTTCTTCTTCATCCATTTGTTCTTTAAAATCCGGAATAATTTTACTCTTGTCGCTACGATCATCTTGTAAAATAATAAAAAGAACTTAATTGGAAAAGCTATGATTAATCCGCAAACCCTACTCTCCTTATCTTTGCCGCCTTATGGCAAATGAATCAAATAATTTTAGCGTGATAATTGCGCATTGCAAAGAATACGGTTACATTTTTCCTTCTAGCGAAATTTATGATGGGCTGAGTGCTGTGTATGATTATGGCCAGTATGGTGCTCAACTGAAAAAGAATATTCGCGATTATTGGTGGAAGAGCGTGACGCAGCTTCATGAAAATATTGTGGGTATTGATGCAGCTATTTTTATGCATCCGCTTACCTGGAAAGCCAGTGGCCACATTGATAATTTCAGCGACCCGATGATTGATAATAAGGACAGCAAGAAACGTTATCGAGTTGATCATTTAATAGAAAACTTTGTTGATGGACAATTGGCAATTGGCGATAAACAATTAGCAGATGATACGATTACCTCAATGGAAAAATTGCTGGCGGCAGATGATTTTGATGGTTTAAAAAAACTGATAGAAGATAATAAAATAAAATGTGAAGTGAGTGGAACTTGCAACTGGACGGATGTTCGCCAGTTTAATTTAATGTTCTCTACGCAACTTGGCAGTGTAGCGGGTGATGCCGACACTATTTATTTGCGTCCTGAAACCGCACAGGGAATTTTTGTAAATTTTTTGAATGTACAAAAGACCGGCAGGATGAAAATTCCATTTGGTATTGCGCAAACGGGCAAAGCCTTTCGCAATGAAATTGTTGCAAGACAATTCATCTTTCGCATGCGGGAATTTGAGCAAATGGAAATGCAATTTTTCGTGCGGCCCGGTACCGAAATGGAATGGTACACTTACTGGAAAAATGAAAGAATGA
>JALYYM010000120.1 GCA_030946565.1 Bacteroidota bacterium
AAAGCTGTAAAATAGTTTTTTCACAAATAATTGATTTAAACGATGCATCAGGAACCTGGTGTAAACCTCTGTGCAATTGCGCCGCTTGAGGAAATAATAAGAACAACAATAAAAACCGGCCCGTAAATATTTTTCATAACCTCGAATGATTTTGTCTAGAAAGATACAAATTTGAAATAAGAGACTATATTACTACAGAGAATAAAAAAATATTCTAAGCAACGTTTTTATTTAAGCATTAATTGCAAAATAATTTCCGCGGATAAATTTTAAAAACCTTTGACTATGAGCCAGGCATTTGTAAAAGAAAGTGAAGAGCAATGGCTGCATGAAGTGCCGCCAACACTGAATGCGCTTATTGTTTACTTAACCAGGGAAAACAATGGAGTACGTGTGTACGAACAAAAAAATTACATTGACACAAAAACTGGTAAGAATGTTTCCGTTATGAGCAACGGGCTTTCTTACAGCACAGATAACGAGAGTAAATGGTTCATTGTTTAATCTCAAAGAGAAGCACCTTAAATGACCAAAACATACAAAATACATGTTTGGAAAAATGCACCTTTTTTGCGTCTATTGCTTCCCGTTATAGCCGGTATTATCCTGCAATACTATCTTTCTTTTTCGCTGGGCACAATTGTAACAGGTGGTATTGGCCTGGTTGTTTTATTTATGTTGTTCAGGTTTTTGCCTATCGCTTATCGGTTTAAATGGAGCAGTGTACAGGGTATTATTATCAGTTTACTAATTGTCTTTGTAAGCTTATTTCTTTCGTGGCATAATGATTTGCGAAATCACAGCACATGGTATGGTCACCATTATGACACCGCTTCTTACATGTTAGTGAAGATAAATGAACCGCCACTACAAAAAGCTAAATCATACAAAGCAACTGCAACCGTTGCTGCTATTATTAAAGGTGGTACAACGTTCAGCACTTCGGGAAATATTCTTCTGTATTTTTCAAATGACTCAGCGCAAAAAATTCCGTCATACGGTGATGAAATTCTTATCCATAAAACACTTCAACCGGTTGTAAATTCCGGTAATCCCGGTGCGTTTGATTATAAAAGATATTCTTCCTTTCACGGTATTTATCAACAGGCTTTCGTTAAAAGTAATGACTGGCTATTGGCCGGGCATCAAAGTCCAAACTGGTATAATTCTTTTATATATTCCACAAGAAGTAAAATCAGGGATATCTTATATAAATATATTCCCGGCGACAATGAAAGGTCTATAGCATCGGCATTGCTTATTGGCTATAAGATTGATCTTGATAAAGACCTCGTGCAGGCTTATAGCAATGCAGGTGTTGTGCATTTAATTGCTATATCGGGCTTGCACATGGGTATTATTTATTTAATTCTCGTTTGGATTTTTTCTAAAATGCCCGGCGTAAAAAAATCAAAAGTTATGAAGTTGATTTTAATTCTTGTTTGCCTTTGGTTCTTTGCATTTCTTACAGGGGCTTCTGGTTCGGTGTTGCGTTCCGCTTTAATGTTCACCTTTATTGCAGCAGGAAAAGTGGGTAATAAAAAGATTTCCATTTATAATTCGATGGCGGCCTCAGCTTTTATCTTGCTATGCTATAATCCTTACCTGCTTTGGGATGTAGGATTTCAGCTTTCCTATTGTGCAGTGCTTGGCATCGTAATTTCGCAACCGTATATCTATAAATGGCTTTATATAAAAAATAGATTTCTTAATGCGATATGGAAGCTCTCCTCCGTTTCGCTGGCAGCACAGTTATTTACATTTCCGATTTGTATTTATTACTTTCATCAATTGCCTTTGCTGTTTTTAGTTGCTAATCTTATAGCAATCCCATTAACTACTGTAGCACTCTGGGGATGCTTAATTCTTGTTGCCGTTTCGTCTTTAAATATGATCGCAGTTGTGGTTGGCAAAATTATTTTTGGCGTAATCTGGATGATCAATCATACTGTTCTTTTCATAAATGCTGTTCCTTTTTCTTTATGGGATCGCGTTTACCTGGATGTGGCTGCCACAATTAATCTTTATTTTATTGTCTGCAGTTTTCTTTATTGGCTGATGAGAAAAAATTTGGCTGCCTTCAAATTTGGATTGACGTTTCTATTTATTTTTTCTTTGATGCTCACTCTTAATAAATGGAGTGCTGCAGAGCAGAAAAAAATGATTGTTTACAATGTACCATCGCATCGCGCAATAGATTTTATACAGGGAAATAATTTTCAATTTGTAGGTGATTCTGATCTTGTGGCTGATGGTTTATTGAAGAATTTTCATTTGAAGCCTGGGAGAATTTCTTTGAGATTAAATGCAAGTGCGAAGTCAGTTACTGAGCTTTTTAATAAAAATAACTTTTACCAGTTTTATCATAAAAGAATCTTGCTTGTAGACTCAGCAATTTCTTATGCCGCTCTTACTGAGAAAATTCCTCTTGACTATATCATAATTTCAAAAAATCCAAAGCTCTTTATACCGAAGCTGGCAGCCACTTTCAATGTGGGCACGTATATATTTGACGCATCAAACCCGGCGTGGAAAATAGAAAAATGGAAAAAAGATTGTGAAGAATTACATTTGCGCTTTCACTCAGTGGCCGAACAAGGTGCGTTCATAACAGATATTTAAACCACAATTTTCTTCCTTAGTATTATGCAAAAAAAAATTCAATCTGCCCTCATCTCCGTTTATTATAAAGAAGGTTTGGAGAAAATAGTTTCTCTTTTAAAAGAAAACAATATTACCATCTACAGCACGGGCGGCACGCAAAAATTTATTGAAGAACGAGGCGTTGATTGTGTAAGCGTGGAATCAATTACCGGCTTTCCTTCTATTTTAGGCGGCAGGGTTAAAACGCTTCATCCATCAGTGTTTGGTGGTATTCTTGGCAGGAGAGAGGTTGATACCGATATTGAGGAAATGAAGGAATATAAAATTCCGGTAATTGATTTGGTGATTGTTGACCTGTATCCTTTTGAAGAAACGGTGCGCTCTACTAATGAAGAAAATTTAATCGTTGAAAAGATTGATGTGGGCGGCCCATCAATGATACGGGCTGCAGCAAAGAATTTTAAAAATGTTTTAGTGATTGCTGATAAAAGCGATTATGATTTTCTTGAAAATATTTTGCAAAACAACAATGCAGAAACATCTTTTGAAGACAGGAGAAAATTTGCCGCCAAAGCCTTTAATATTTGCACAGCTTATGATCTGGCCATCTCAAATTATTTCAACAGGACAACTTTTGCAAACGTTTTTACAACGCAAACAACGCATTTAAGATACGGCGAAAACCCTCACCAACACGCCTCATTCTCCGGCGACCTCAGCAACATTTTTGAACAGTTGCATGGCAAAGAACTTTCGTACAATAATTTAGTAGATGTAGATGCTGCCATAAATATCGTTCACGATCTTACGAAAGATGATATTGCAGATAGTGATGATAATACGATTTTTGCAATAATAAAACACACCAATGTTTGCGGCATCGCAAAAAGAAAAACTGTAAAAGAGGCATTTGATGCCGCATTGGCTGGAGACCCGGAAAGTGCTTTTGGAGGAATATTAATTACCAATAAAACAGTGGATGCTGCTACGGCTAATACGCTCAAAGATTTATTTTTTGAAGTGCTGCTTGCTCCGGCTTTTGATGACGATGCAATGAATATTTTACAGCAAAAGAAAAACAGGATCCTCTTACAAACTAAAAGCCTGTATCACGAACAGCAACTCACCAAAACAATTTTAAATGGCGTGTTGACACAAGATGCAGACGAGGGAAATTTTACTGACTGGAAAGAAGAAGGTGGAAGAGAAGCTAACGAAGCTGAAAAAGAGGATCTCATTTTCGCTAATATTATTTGCAAACATCTAAAAAGTAATGCCATTGCATTGGTAAAAAATATGCAGATGATAGGTAAAGGTTGCGGGCAAACATCGCGGATAGATGCACTAAAACAGTCTATCGAAAAAGCGAGGCAGTTTAATTTCGATATTGAAAATGCCGTGGTTGCAAGCGATGCATTTTTTCCTTTTGATGATTGTGTAAAGATCGCTCACGAAGCGGGTGTCACTGCCTTTATACAACCCGGCGGTTCAATAAGAGATAAAGACTCAATTGAATATTGCAAGCAAAATAATCTTGTGATGTTGCTTACAGGTTTGCGCCATTTTAAACATTGAGTACATCACCATTTATTTCCGCAAGAAATGTTTCGTAAATATTTTTCCAATCCGGATTATCAGCCCCCATTAAATGATTGTGCATTACACTGATGAAAGTACCGTTAACGTTTTTGCAGGTTGTATAGAAATATTTTAATTCTTCCAAAGCATCTTCCGGTGAAAGCTTTTCATGAAAAATAACATTGCTATCCATATAGCAAAATGGATGAATTCTTAAATTGGTTTTCTCTTCTCTTTCTATATCATACCAAAAAAATGAATTTGTGTATGAAGCCCTGAAACCATTGACAGTGCCATATCCCATTGAATACTCATATTTTATTCCTGCATCAATAAGATTGCGATAGGTACCTGGCAAAGTAAAACGTAAATAATGCTGTTTGCTTTTATAAACCGTGTCACCCGCAATTTCTTCCAGCAAAAATTTTTCTTCTTTTAATAATTGTTCATTTTGAAAAGTATAAAATGATGGGTGAATAGCGGCTTCATTTTTTTTAGCGCAGCGTCT